>CAZVVS010000635.1:0-2450 GCA_964630585.1 uncultured Gordonia sp. | reverse complement strand
GACATCGCGGCCATCCGAGACATCGGGATCATGGCCCACCTCGATGCCGGGAAGACCACGACGACCGAGCGTGTTCTCTTCTACACGGGCGTCTCGCATCGCATGGGGGAGGTTCATGATGGCGCCGCGGTCATGGACTACATGCCGCAGGAGCAGGAGCGGGGGATCACGATCACGGCTGCGGCGACCACCTGCTTCTGGCGCGGTCACCGGGTCAACGTCATCGACACCCCCGGGCACGTCGACTTCACCGTCGAGGTCGAGCGCTCGCTTCGGGTGCTCGATGGGGCCGTGGCAGTCTTCGACGCTGTTCACGGCGTTGAGCCCCAGTCGGAGACGGTGTGGCGTCAGGCGGACCGCTACCGCGTGCCGCGGATCTGCTTCGTGAACAAGATGGACCGCGTCGGCGCGACGCTCGAGCGGACCGTTGAGATGCTCCAGAGCCGGCTCGGCGCCCACCCGATCATCGTGCAGATCCCGATCGGTGTGGAGTCGGCCTTCGAGGGGGTGATCGACCTCCTCACCCTCGAGACGGTGCACTGGGCCGATGAGCTCGGAAATGAGGTCGTCCGGGCGCCGCTCGGCGATGGGCACCCTCTCCATGACGACGCCCTCCTTGCTCGCGAGGCCATGGTGGAGGCGCTCGCCGAGATCGATGACGCGGTGATGGCCGTTTTCCTTGAGGCCGGCGCCGCTGGTGTCGACCTGGAACTCATCCGCGCCGGTCTTCGGCGGGTGACCGTCGCCAACGCTGGCGTCCCCATCCTCTGCGGCTCGGCGCTCAAGAACCGCGGGATCCAGCCGCTCCTCGACGCGGTGATCGACTACCTCCCGTCGCCGCTCGACATGCCGCCGATCAAGGCCGTGCGGAAGAGTGGGGGGGAGATCGTCGAGAGGCACCCGTCGCCCGACGAGCCCTTCCTCGCCCTCGCCTTCAAGGTCCTCCACGACCCCCACCGCGGTCCGCTCGTCTTCTTTCGCGTCTACTCTGGGCAGATCCGCCTCAAGGACGCGATCCAGAACACCACCCGTGATCGCAAGGAGCGGCCGACCAAGCTCCTCCAGGTCCACGCCAACAAGACCCAGGAGATCGAGGAGGTCGGGGTCGGCAACATCGCCGCCGCGGTGGGCCTCCGCTTCACGGGTACGGGTGACACCCTCATCCAGGCCCGCGATGGCGACCAGATCGTCCTCGCCGGCATGCAGATCCCCGAGCCCGTGATTTTTCGCGCCATCGAGGCGCGGAGCGCGGCCGATCAGGCTGCTCTCACCGAGGCCCTCGAGCGCCTTCAGCGCGAGGATCCCAGCTTCAAGGTCCGTGTTGATCCCGACTCTGGGCAGACCCTGATGTCTGGCATGGGCGAGTTGCACCTCGAGGTGATCGTGGATCGCCTCCTCCGTGAGTACCGGGTCGCCGCCAACGTCGGCAAGCCACAGGTCGCCTACCGTGAGACCTGTCGTCGGTCGATGGTGAAGGGGATCGAGTACGACCGGGAGATCGGCAGCAAGCGACAATACGCACGCCTCACCCTTGAGCTCGTACCCCGCGAGCGTGGCGCCGACAACCTCTTCGAGTCCCGCCTGCCGGTCCCAAAGGGCCGTGGTGAGGCTCCCAAGCTCCTTCCCGACATGATTGCGGCGGTCCGTGAGGGCGTCACCGACGCCTTCACCCGCGGTCCGATCCTCGGCTACCCGGTCGTCGACCTTGAGGTTCGCCTCGTGGACGGCGGCTACGTCGAGGGCGATTCTAGTGCTGCGAGCTTTCGCGCGGCCGCGTCCATCGGTATGATGGAGGCGATGGAGGCGGCGGGGGCTGTCCTCCTCGAGCCGACCATGAAGGTCGAGGTCATCGCCCCAGAAGACTACGTGGGGCACGTGGTCTCGGACCTGAACGGACGGCGTGGTCGGATCTTGGGGATGGAGCCCCGCCAACAATTTCAGGCCATCGACGCCGAAGTCCCCTTGGCAGAGATGGTCGGATATGCTACCGCCCTTCGCTCATCGACCCAGGGTCGCGCCAGCTACACGATGCACTTCAGTCACTACACGGAAGTGCCCCAGGAACAGCAAGAAGACATCATCCGGCGAGTTCGCGGGTACTGACCCGAGGTAGCGTCCGGCAGCTGAGTGATCCGACCGAGCTTCAAGTAGAGGAGATCCCACATGGCCAAGGAAAAGTTCGTTCGTGACAAGCCCCACGTCAACATCGGGACGATCGGTCACGTGGACCATGGCAAGACGACGCTGACCGCGGCGATCACGCGGATCCAGTCGCTCAAGGGCAAGGCCCAAGCACTGGCGTACGACCAGATCGACAAGGCTCCCGAGGAGCGCGAGCGCGGCATCACCATCTCGACCGCTCACGTCGAGTACAGCACCGAGAATCGGCACTACGCCCACGTCGACTGCCCCGGCCACGCCGACTACATCAAGAACATGATCACCGGCGC
>CAZVVS010000634.1:0-2465 GCA_964630585.1 uncultured Gordonia sp. | reverse complement strand
GAGTCCGCCGGCGCCGGCAGCATCGCCGCGTTGCTTGCGATGCCCGCCGCCACCGGACTGTTCCACCGGGCAATCCTGCAGAGCGTCCCCGGTCTCCTCTTCACCGACGACCTCGCATCTGACATCGGCTCGACAATCACCGACCTCCTCGGCGTCGAACACTGCGTTGATGCCGTTCGGGGGCTTTCCCCTCACCTGCTGAACGAGGCGGCCGACATCGTCGCAGCCTCAATCGGCGACGAGCGGCGGTGGGGAATCGCAGCCCACGTCGGCTCGCCGTTCGCCCCCGTCGTCGACGGTGAGATCCTCCCGACCACTCCGTGGCAGGCACTGGACTCCGGTGCTGCGGCAGATATCGACCTCGTCGTCGGCCACACGCGTGACGAGTATCGGTTGTTCATGGTCCTCAAGGACGAGTTGGGCCGGGTCAGCCGCGACGCTGCTGATGCCGCCCTCGCTCTGCTGGCCCCCGATGCCGAAGCATTCCGCGCCGCCTATCCGGCGGCCGATCCCGAAGCCCTGTACCAGCTGGTGCACTCCGACTACCTGTTCCGAATGCCCTCCTTGCAACTAGCACAGGCACACCGGGGCAACCACTACGTCTATGAGATCCGCTGGCCGGCACCGGGGATGGGCGGCGACTTGCTCGGCGCCTGCCATGGACTCGGACTGCCGTTGACCTTCGGCAACCTCACCGCCGGCGCGGCCGCTCTCCTTGTCGGCACCGACCCCGGCACCGCCGCGACCGAACTGTCGAGAGCGGTTCGCGGCGCCTGGACGGGATTCGCCGCGACCGGTGACCCCGGGTGGCCCCGTTACGACGATTCGAACGATCACGCCTGGATCATCGACGCCGTGCCGCGCGTGGAGGCGTATCCCGAACACGTGTCCCGACGACTCTGGGCCGAATACCTCTTCACGCCCCTCGATCTCGCCGCGACCCGTTAGTCCTCGTCGGCGGCGCTCGCGCTAAGACAGCGGGCGACGAGGACCGTCGTGTGCCCGTCATCGTCGTATGACGAGTGCGAGCTGATCGTCGTCGCGCGTAGCCGAGCCGTCTCGGCGAGCCGTACAGCTTCCGGCGCCTGGGCGCGGTGCAGTTCGACGAACAGAACTCCCCCCGGCCGAAGCCAACCGGCGGATTCTTCGACGAGAAGGCCCACTTCGTCTAGTCCGCCGCGGCCTCCAGCATGGGTCGCGACCGGCTCGTACTCCCGCGCCTCGCCGGGCATCAGGTCCAGTTCCTCGTCGGGCACGTAGGGCGGTACGGCCGCGATCACCACAACGCTCCCCCGCAGCTCCGCTGGCAGTCCGGAGAGTCCCCGCCCCGGGACCACGGTCGCCGACGGGCCGAGGTTCGTTTCCGCATACCGAAGAGCAGCGGGATCGATGTCGCTCACAGCTACCACCGCCGTCGGATGATGACGTGCCACCACCGCAGCAATCGGCGCGGCACCGCAATACGGTTCGACGAAAACAGCGCGAGGGTCAGCCGCCAGCGCGGCCCCGACCTCATCACTCGCCACGGCCGCGATCAACCGTGTGCGCTGCCTCGGGATGAACACTGCGGGCCCGACGGACAATCCAAGGCCACCGAATTCCACGACGCCGACGATGTGTTCCAGCGGCTCCCCCGCGACCCGACGGTCGGCCCATCGCGCCAACTCATCGTCGTCAATGGCGTGTCGGCGCAGGATCTGCGCCTCCTCCTCGGCGAAAACGCAGCCCGCGGCGCGAAGTCTCGTGACCAGCACATCTCGAGGGTAGTCCGCGCAACCGCTACTGCCCCCGACAGGAGCTACGGTTACAGCGGTAGCTTCCGTGAGATTCGGTAGTTGTTGCGCGCCTCAGCCGGCGTTCTCGCCCATCGACTTGCGGATCTCGTCGAGCTTCTTGCGCGCAGCCTCGTTGCGCTCGTCGAACTGCTCTTGGACGGTCCGGCCCTCAGGCGATTCTTCGGCCAACTCGCCGGAGCCGAGCGCGGTCGCCGCGCGGCGCTCGATCTTCTCGCGCACCTCGTCGAAGGTGGGGATTCCGTCGTCGTTGGGCCCGGTGGTGCTCACCCGCCCGACACTACCCCGCGTCGGCGACCCGATCCGGCTCCAACACCTCGGCGAGGAACCGGCCGGTGTGGCTCTGCGGCACCGCTGCCACCTCCTCGGGCGTGCCGGTCGCGACGACTGTGCCTCCACCGTCGCCACCCTCGGGACCCATGTCGATGATCCAGTCGGCGGACTTGATGACGTCGAGGTTGTGCTCGATCACGATCACCGTGTTGCCCTTGTCGACCAAACCGTTGATGACGTCGAGCAGCTTGCGGATGTCCTCGAAGTGCAGGCCGGTCGTCGGCTCGTCGAGGATGTACGCGGTGCGGCCGGTGGAACGCTTCTGCAGTTCGGCGGCCAGCTTCACGCGCTGCGCCTCGCCACCCGAGAGCGTCGGCGCCGGCTGCCCGAGCCGCACAT
>CAZVVS010000633.1:0-2471 GCA_964630585.1 uncultured Gordonia sp. | reverse complement strand
TAGATCGGCAGCGCACGCGCGTTGGTCGCGGCGTCGGCACTCTGGCCCGCGTGGACCTGCTTGGTCTCGAAGCTCCAGCCCGCAGTTGGATCGTCTTGTGCTTGCGACATGGTTCTGATTCACCTTCTGGTCGGTTCGGGTTGCCCCGTCTGGGTCCGACCGTCGGACCCGCGCTTGCCGTGCGGAATATGCCGCGCGGCCAGGTCATCTCCCGGAGCACCCCACCGCGGTTGGAGGGTTGCCGATCAGCAAGCCGGGGCTTGACGCTGATTCTCTGGACCTGCACCAAGGATATAACACGGCCCCGACGATGCTAGAGGGGTCTGGAATCGGTGTGAGCAGAATCGGTCAGTGCACGTGAAGGGGTGCGCGCGGTACTTCCCGTCGCAACCCGATGAGGGTGCGGGCATGCGCGTCCAGTGCGATGTCCTCGGCAGTTGTCGGTACCCAGGGCCGTACGTCGGTCGCGTCGCCGTCGGCGTCGATGGCCGCGACGATCACCAGCGCGTGGCCGGTTTCGCGGAACTCGCCGGTGCGCGGGTCGCCGGCGCTCACGCGCACGGCGATGTGCATGGTCTGGTTGCCGGTGTGCAGCAGCCGCGAACGGGTCCGCACCACGTCGCCGATGTGCACCGGCGCGTAGAACCGCACACCGCCGACGTAGGCGGAGACGCAGTCTTGACGGGCCCATTGTGTGGCGCAGGTGTAGGCGGCCTCATCCATCCACTCCATGATCCGGCCGCCATGGGCGTTGCCGCCCCAGTTGACGTCGGTGGGGGCGGCCAGGAAGCGCATCTTCGCCTCTGGCGCGATGCCCGCGTCGCTGTAGCTGGTCGACGCCATCTCCGCCTCGATCCGCTTGCGCAGGCCGATGCGGGCGATCGCGGCCTCGGCGTCGGCGATCTCTTGCAGTGTGCGCGGGCGCCACGGGGGCACCGGCCGCGGCCGCCGCTGCTCGTCGAGCGCGATGAACACGACGAGGCAGTCGCTCACCTCGCGATACTCGCCGGTGCACGGATCGGCCGAGGACACCGTGCACATCAGGTGCATGCTCGACGTCCCGGTGAACACGACGCGGGCGGTGACCTCGACGAGGTCGCCGGCGCGGACGTGGCGCGAGAAGCGGACGTTGCCGATGTATGCGGTCACACAATAACCGCCCGACCAGGCCGCGGCACACGCATAGGCCGCCTTGTCGATCCAGTTCAGCAGTCGGCCGCCGCGCACCGCACCGCCCATCGAGGCGACGTCGGTGGGCGCGGCGAGGAAGCGCAGGGTCATCCGTCCGTTGTCGGTCATGGGCCAATGGTGAGGGGTCGGAAATCCTCACGGCGCCCCCGGTGCGGCTCGTGCGGAGTCGGTCATCTGGCCGAAATCCATTCCTCATCCGTCCGTATCCTCACCCGCCGAACGGGCCCCGGAATCGCGTCGATCGAGCCCAGAAATCGACCGACCGAACGCTCGGGGATGCGGTGACGAACGCAACAATCCCACCGAGTAGACTCGGCAAACAGTACGGACGTTATGTTTGCGGTGAACAGCGGCGGACAGCACCGCGTACTAGGTTTAATCCATGCGGGTCGTCGACGTGTCACCCACGTCGCGGCACTGCTGCTCCGACCCCGTCGCAGACACCAACTGCGCACCCGATGCCGAGGAGGGCACCAGCCATATGGGCAAGATCAAGGTCGAGGGAACCGTCGTCGAGCTCGACGGCGACGAGATGACTCGAATCATCTGGCAGTTCATCAAAGAGAAGCTGATCCACCCCTACCTGGACGTCAACCTCGACTACTACGACCTCGGCATCGAGCATCGCGATGACACCGACGACCAGGTGACCATCGACTCGGCGCACGCCATCCAGAAGCACGGTGTCGGGGTGAAGTGCGCGACGATCACGCCCGACGAAGCCCGCGTCGAGGAATTCGGCCTCAAGAAGATGTGGCGCTCGCCCAACGGCACCATCCGAAACATCCTGGGTGGCACGATCTTCCGCGCCCCGATTCTGATCTCCAACGTGCCGCGCCTGGTGCCCGGCTGGACCAAGCCCGTCGTCGTCGGCCGTCACGCCTTCGGCGACCAGTACCGCGCCACCGACTTCAAGGTGCCCAACGGCGGCACGGTGACCATCACGTTCACGCCCGACGACGGTTCCGAGCCCATCGAACACGAGATCGTGAAGCTTCCCGCAGAGGGCGGCGTCGTGATGGGTATGTACAACTTCAACAAGTCCATCGAGGACTTCGCGCGCGCGTCGTTCAACTACGGCCTGCAGCGCAACTACCCGGTGTATCTCTCGACGAAGAACACCATCCTCAAGGCCTACGACGGCGCGTTCAAGGACATCTTCCAGGACGTCTTCGACCGTGAGTTCAAGGCCGAGTTCGACGCGGCCGGCCTGCACTACGAGCACCGGCTGATCGACGACATGGTGGCTTCCTGCCTCAAATGGGAGGGCGGCTACGTCT
>CAZVVS010000632.1:0-2488 GCA_964630585.1 uncultured Gordonia sp. | reverse complement strand
GACCGCGTCCTGCACGTCGCCTCGCCCAGCTTCGATGCATCGATCCTGGAAATCCTCACCGCGATCGGGGCCGCTGCCGAACTGGTCGTGTCGCCTGCCGACGTGTACGCCGGGCCCGCGTTGGAGGCGGTGGTCGTCGACAACGCTGTGACCCACACTCTGATGACGCCGACGGCGCTGGCCACCCTGAACCACGACCGTATGCCGTCGCTGCGCAACGTGGTGGCCGGTGGCGAGGCGGTGGGCCGGGAACTGGTTCGCACCTGGACCCGTGGCACCCAGCGGCTGTTCAACGCCTACGGCCCCACCGAGTGCACGATCATGGCCACCAGCGCCGCGCTGACCGACCCTGCGGCCGTGGTGCCGATTGGCACGGCCCTGCCTGGATTCGGGGCCATCGTGCTCGACGCCTGCCTGCGCCCGGTGCCGCACGGAGTCCGCGGCGAGCTCTACCTCTCCGGGCAGGGCCTTGGCCGCGGCTATCACCGTCGCTCCGGGTTGACGGCAGTGACCTTTGTGGCAGACCCGTTCGCGCCGGGAGAACGGCTTTACCGCACCGGCGATATTGTCACCCGTACCGCCGACGGCGAGTTCGTCTACCACGACCGCGCCGATTTCCAGGTCAAGATCCGCGGCCAGCGCATCGAACCCGGCGAGGTCGACGGGGTGCTGGGCGACCACCCCGACGTCACCTCGGTGATCACCCTCCCGGTCGCCGCCGGTAGCGGCGACACCGTGCTCGTCTCGTGGGTCACGGTCCGACCGGGGGTCGGCCTGGTGCCGTCGGACCTGTCCGACTACGCCGCGGCACGGTTGCCCAGTCGGTTGGTGCCGGCCTCCATTACCGTCGTCGACGAGTTCCCGCGCACCCCGACGGGCAAGCTCGACCGTAAGGCACTGCCGGTACCCGACCTGTCGACGCCGACGGCGGAGTTTGTCGCGCCCCGCGGTGCCGCCGAGGAGACCGTCGCCCATCTTGTCGCCGAACTCCTCGGCGTCGAGCGGGTGGGCGGGGCCGACTCGTTCTTCGCCCTCGGCGGAAACTCGTTGTCGGCGGTGCGGCTGGTGTCGCGCATCGGCGAGGAGTTCGGCACGTCGCTGTCGGTGCGCGACGTGTTCGACGACCCGACGGTGCGCGGGCTGGCCCGTCGGGCCCGCACCTCGACGTCGACGGCGCTGCCCCCGGTGGTCGCGGTGGAGCCGCGGCCGGGGCGTGTGCCGCTCTCGGGTGCGCAGCGACGAATGTGGTTCCTCAACCAGTTTGACGTCGAGTCCTCGGCGTACAACGTGCCGTTGCCGCTGCGGATCTCCGGTTCGGCCGATCCCGCCGTCATCCGGGCCGCATTCATCGATGTGATGGCGCGTCACGAGGTGCTGCGCACGGTCTATCCGTCCGACGATCAGGGCCCGTTCCAGCAAGTCGTGGACATTGCCATCGCCGAGGACCACTTGCAGTGGGAGCAGGTCGGCTCGCGCGAGGAGCTGGCCGCACTGGCGGCCCGTGGCTTCGACGTCACCAGCGGACTCCCGGTGCGGGGTGGCTGGTTCGATTCCGGTGCGGGCGCAATGGAGGTCGTCGTCGTCGTCCACCACATCGCGTTCGACGGTGGGTCGGTGGCGCCGTTCGCGGCCGATCTCGTGACGACCTTCGCTGCCCGCCGCGATGGCGCCGATCCGACCCTGGCGCCGTTGCCGGTGCAGTACGCCGACTACGCGCTGTGGCAGGAGCGGGTGCTGGGCGACGCCGACGATCCCGACAGCGTGCTGGGCGGGCAGATGGCGTTCTGGGTGGAGCGCCTGGCCGGCGCACCCGAGGTGACCGACCTGCCGATGGATCGTCCGCGCCCGCCGGTCATGGACCCCCGGGCCGAGATGATCCGCACCGCGCTGGGCCCCGAGACCGCCGCGGCGGTGGCGCGGACGGCATCGGACCACGGGGTGACCCCGTTCATGGTCCACCACGCGGCACTCGCGATCACCGTCGCGCGGTTGGCCGGTATCGATGACGTGCTGATTGGCGCTCCGATCGCCGGACGCACCGATAAGAGCCTGGAAGCGCTCGTCGGGATGTTCGTCAACACGCTGGTGCTGCGAACACCGGTGCGCGCCGACCAGCAGG
This sequence comes from uncultured Gordonia sp., assembly GCA_964630585.1. Lineage (GTDB taxonomy): Bacteria > Actinomycetota > Actinomycetes > Mycobacteriales > Mycobacteriaceae > Gordonia. The sequence continues at coordinate 369 of CAZVVS010000632.1, read as the reverse complement.
TGGCGGACGTGCTAGCGGAGGTCGCCGTCACCGACCTGGATGCGTTCGCCCATGCCGACGTGGCCTTCGAGCAGTTGGTGGAGCGGCTGTCGCCGGTGCGCTCGACGTCGCACCCGCCGCTGTTCCAGATCGCGCTCACCTACACCTCGGCGGGCGCGGGAACATCGGCGATGACGCTGGACGACCTCGGTGCCGGCGGCCTGTTCGGCGCCCTCGGGTTGTCGGTCGAGGAACTCGACCTTGGCGGTGTCGACGCGAAGGTCGATCTGACCGTCAACGTCGACGAGTTCTCCGACGGCCTGCGCGTCACGTTCTCCTATGCGACGGCGCTGTTCGACCCCACCACCGTCGACGGTTTCATCGATGTGT
>CAZVVS010000631.1:0-2491 GCA_964630585.1 uncultured Gordonia sp. | reverse complement strand
GGCGCGTCGTCCTCGACTCCGTCCGCGCGATCGACAACTACGACGAGGCGCTGAAAACACCGCGCCCTCCGGGGACCCTGCCCTTGACCACCAGACCGCTGGGCATCAGTGATTCGCCGATGGTGATGTCGGGCTTCTCCGGCGGAGCGATCGCGGCCCACGGCGCGGTGAAGCAACTCGACGACTACGCCCCCGAGCTCAAGGGCCGTATCCGCGCCACGGCGTTGGGCGGGCTACCCGCCGACTTCTCCCTACTGCCGGCCTCGATGAACGCGACGTGGGCCACCGGCGTGCTCCACGTCGCAACGCTCGGCCTCATCCGTGAACGGCCCTATCTGCTCACCGAAGCGAACAACCTCGCCCAGTGGATGGCGACGTCGCCGATCAAGGACACGTGCACCGCGCCAGCCGGGGTGGCGGGAGTGACGCTGTGGCCGATGCAGCTGTTCTCGCGCAGTGGCGACCCGTTCCACACCCCGCTGGCCAGGGAGTTGTTCCGAGTCACCGCGATGCGCGGAACCGCCTCGGCCACGCCGCTGTACGTCTACCACGGCACCTTCGAATGGTGGGTGCCCGCCGCGGGGACGCGCGAGTTCGTCGCCGAACAGTGCCGCCTCGGCGTCTCCGTCGACTACCACGAGTACCCCGCCGAACACTTCGGCAGCGCCTTCATGGGGTTTCCCGATGCGTTGAGCTGGCTCGATGAACGCGCTGATGGCCCGCGCGTGGCCCCGCTGCCGATCCCGCGCACGAGCAGCGACTGCCCGAGGAAGCGGTAACCCCTCACGCTTTCGTCAATTCCCCATCGATCCGGATCGCAGCTGGGCTGCCGAAACGGTGAGGGGTCGGCGACGCTCATTTCGCGTGGCGACGGAACTCCGCGGCGAGTCTCGCGAGTCAGACCGCCACGACGTCGATGAAGTCGGCCAAGCCGAGGAAGTCGGAGGGATTGCACGTGTAGAGGCGTGCGCCGTGGGCGTACGCCGTGGCTGCGATCAGCAGGTCCATCGACCGCGCCCGCGGGTTGCGACCCTCGAGGACGACGGCCGAAGCCAGCCGACCGTAGCCGTCGGCCACATCATCGTCGACGGGGAGTGCGTCGAACTCCCGCTCGATCTGCACCAACCGTCGCAGACGCTCGGCACGGATGTCGGGCGTCTTGGCGACGAGCACGCCGAAGTGCAGTTCGGCCAGGGTGATCGCGCTCAACGCCAGCTCACCCGGAATCGGATCGACGTCAGCGGACAGCACAACACTCGTGTCGAGGATGCCCCTCATCACCGAACCCACGGATCGCGCAGTTCCTGGGCCACGAGGTCGCGGTCAGCCTCCCACGCCGGATCCCCCGGACCGGAGAAGAGCTTTTCCACATCGGACCACCGGCGCCAGCTCTTCGTCGCCGCGGAGACCAACCGCGCGCTGGCGCGCCCGGACACCGTAATGGTGATCTCTTCGCCGTCCTCCACGCGACGGATGAGATCAGAGGCGTTCTGCCGCAGTTCACGCAGCCCGACAGCTTCCATGCTTCAAATGTAGCACTTGTGCTATCAGTCCCGCTGGTGCGGAAACCCCGCTACGGTTGATCCCCATGACCACCCCTCGTATCGCACCGGGCGGGCTGCGCGAACTCGGCCCGATCAATTGGGCTGTCACCCGCGTGCTGTCCACCGCCCAGGGTGTCCCCGACGCGCACGTCTTCTCCACGCTCGGCCGTTCCAAGGGTCTGTTCCGGGGCTGGTTGTACTACTCGGCGCGGATGATGCCGTTCGGCAAGTTGTCGCGCAAAGACACCGAGATGATCATCATCCGCGTCGCACATCTGCGCTCGTGCGACTACGAGATGGACCACCACCGCAAACTCGGGAAGCGCGCCGGGCTCGACAACGCGACGATCGGCCGCATTATCGAAGGCCCCGACGCTGGATGGGGCGATCGGGAGCGATCGCTGCTGCTGGCCGTCGACGAGATTGTCGGCAGCCACGACGTCACCGATGAGACGTGGGCCGGACTGACCCGCCACCTCGACGAGCCCGAGCAGATCTCGTTCGTCCAACTCGTCGCCAACTACGACGCGTTGGCGACCACCCTGGGCGTCCTGCGCGTCCAGCGCGACGGGTAAGTCGGCCTCAGCGTGCCGAGCCTCGCGCAACACCTCATGGCCAATCCGGTGGTGTCAGCGGTCTACGAGGGCCTGTGGCGCCCGACGTTCACGAGGATCTTCAGCCTGGGCGGTCCAGGCACCGCGGAATACGACAAAGCCTTCACCGCCTATCTCGCCCGCGCCGGTGAGCGCCAGATCCTCGACGTCGCGTGCGGACCCGGGCTCTACACCCGACGTCTCGCGCAGCACCTGACCGGCGACGGACGCTGCATCGGCCTCGACTACTCCGGGGCCATGCTCGCCCGCGCGGTTCACAAACCCCACCCGCGCACGACGTTCATCCGCGGCGACGCCCATCAATTGCCGTTCGACGACGACACCTTCGACACG
>CAZVVS010000630.1:0-2493 GCA_964630585.1 uncultured Gordonia sp. | reverse complement strand
GACAATTCGGGACTTCAGGACGCCCGATCCGAGGCTCGCCTCAATCTCGCCGATCTCGTCGTCACTCAGCTCGTACTGGACGGTGGTAACAGGGATGGGGCCCGTATTGTCCTTGCGCTTCTTGGTGAGCCTGCTCGGGAAGTCGACCACCTCGTCGTACGTTGCGGGCTCGACCGGGTGCAACTTGAACAGAGCTTGCATGAAGGCGGTCTTGCCCGACTCGTTCTTGCCGACCAGCGCGGTGATGTCTCCCTCGATGTCGACCCATCCTGAGTCCTCGATGCTCCGATAGTTCTGGACCCGAGCCTTGATCAGCCTCACGACACACCCGCCTCGAAGGCCAGTGGGTCGACGTGGGACTGGCCAGCCGCCAGTCTACCGGAGGGGCTGTGACAACTACACGGGTGTAGTTACAGGACGAATCAGCGCTCCTCACCGTCCCTCACCTGGTGAGGTGAATGCCGCAGCCGCGGGCTGAGACGCTGGGAACTGCGGCGAGTTTGGTTGTCAGCGGTTCAAAGAAACGCCGATCGCCGCCCTCGGGCTTCGAGGGTCGGGGTTCATCGAGACTCGCCGCCGAGGAGAACGGGCTCGACCTATACGTTGGAAAATTGCGCGGTAGCGCCTCGGCTCTGCAGTGGTCGCCGTCGCTGACGTTGTGACAGCGGCGCCCGATACGTGGTGGCGAAGGACGTGCCAGCGAGAACTGATCGAACTCGCCAAACATCCGGCGCGCTTAGGTGGGCATGTTGAACATCGGACTCCTCGCGCCCGGCGCGGGCGAGTACTACATCGGTGAGGTCGCCTCGTCGGCGGAGGACTACTACACGGGTCGGGGCGAGAGCGCCGGCCGTTGGGTGGGATCGCTCGCAGCCGAGATCGGTCTTTCCGGCGAGGTCGCCCCTGAGGACTTCCGTTCAGTCCTCGCTGGTTGCGACCCTCGCTCCGGCGAGCGACTCGTACATCGGAAGGACGCCGGCTCCGCAGACACGACCGCGATCGATTCGGATCAGACGGTCGACGCATTGCAGGCTGCCGCCTTCCTCGGAGTGTCAGGTCGCTACGTCCGGCGCCTCCTCGAAGACGGGGAACGCTACGTCCAGCAGATCGCCACGAATCCGGACGCTGAGGTGGCGCCGCCGAAGAAGTACCTAGTCGGTGAGCGGTTTCGGTCGGCCGATGATGGAGAGCCATCGAAACCCGGCCCCGTCCCGTGGCGGGTCACCGGTGCAGAGCTCACTCGGTTCGCCGAGTCGCGACAGGAGAAGAAGTTCCGTCCCGGCTACGACCTCACGTTGCGTCCGCCGAAGTCGGTCAGCGTGTTGTGGGCGCTGGGCGGACCGGACATCGCAGCAGCGGTCCGCAACGCGCATCGGGCGGCGGTGGACGAGGTCGTCAACTACTACGAGCACCACGCAGTTCGGGCGCGCGAACCGAAGTCGAACCGTCGCGTCGAGACCGACGGAATCATCGCAGCGGCCTTCGATCATCGAACGTCACGTGCTGGCGATCCGCTGCTCCACACTCACGTCGTCACCGCGAACATGACGAGGTTCCGGGACAAGGCCGGCGAGGTCGTGTGGCGGTCGGTGGAGTCCTCCAACCTCTTCGAGCACGCGAAGGCAGCGGGTTGCCTCTACCAAGCGCACCTGCGTCACGAACTCGTCGCCCGCCTCGGAGTGAGCTTTCTGCCGTCGAACAACGGTCACGCCGAGATCGAGGGGATCCCGGCTGCCGTGATCGACCTCTTCTCGAAGCGTCGCAACGAGATCGAGGAGGAACTCGCGGCGACCGGTCGCACTTCTGCCCGATCCGCGCAGGTGGCGACGTTGGAGACCCGCAAGGCCAAGGACTACTCCGTGGACGCTGAGACTCTGGCGGCGCGATGGGTCGAGGAAGCGGCGACCCTCGGGTTCGACGAGGTGGCTGCTCGGTCGTGCGTCGGGGGCGATCGCACTGCGATCCTCGACGTCGCCGAGGCAGAGCGCGTCCTGGGGCTCCTGGGCAGCGCGTCGGGCATCTGTGCGAAGGCGTCGACCTTCCGTCGGTCCGACGTCGTCGAGGCGATCTCGACGATGGTGGGCTCGTCGGCGACAGCGTCGGAGATCGGTGATCTGGCGGACCGGTTCGTCACGAGCGCGGGCGTGGTTGCGGTCAACGCGACGGAGCCATCCGGTCGCAAGGTCGGCCGATCGGCACAGCAGCGGTGGACGACGGTTGAGCTCGCGAAGATCGAGAATCGGCTCCTCACGCTGGCTGACCAAGGCGTGGTCGGCCCTTACCATCGCCCGAATGGGCGGCTGATTGCGGATGTGGTGTCGAGCCGTCCCGAGTTGTCCGACGAGCAGGTTCGGATGGTCGAGGCTGTGTGCACGTCGGATCGGGTCATCCTGCCGGTCGAGGGCCGGCCCGGTGCCGGCAAGACCTACGCGACTGACGCGATCGTTGCGGCTCACGTCGCATCCGGAGTTCCGATCCTCGGTTGCGCCGTTT
>CAZVVS010000629.1:0-2503 GCA_964630585.1 uncultured Gordonia sp. | reverse complement strand
GCGAGCGTGGGCGATGATCGGATCAGTGCGGAAGATGTGGTGGCCGGACGCTTACAGCGAGTCACGCTGTTGCCGTATAACGCCTGAATTAAGCCGCGCCGCGAAGCGGCGTCGGCTTGAATGAATTGTTAGGCGGCAAACCGGCTTGCCACCCAGCCTAGAATTGCCCCGCCTATGACGCCGACGCCAAGGACCGGAGCATAAGCCTTGGTGATCACCGCGTCCGGCGCGCTGATCAGCAAGCCCACAAGTGCGCCGGATACTGGCCACGACACCGGTAGATGACAGAATGGGACCAGGAATCCGATTGCGAAACGGCTAGCGAAGGCGGCAAACAATGCCTGCCTCTTATCCGGGAACTGCATTGGCAGCATCAGCGCCACGGCTAGGCCACCAAACGCCAGACCGCCTAGTACTCCGAGAGCCAGCACGCTCATTTGATGTCTCCCTTGCCGCCTAACGCCGCGTTAAGGGGCCCTGCGCCGACATCATGGCAGGAAACTCGCGCGACGTCCGCAGGGTCCCCTTCAACGCATAGTTAGGCACCTGCCGCCGAATACCCGACCAGCTCTTTGCGCAATGCCTGGATAGTGCTGTACCAGTTCTCACCGTCTACGGCCAGCTTGCAGCGGACTTGGTGGGAAATCCCACCGGGCGTAGCACCAGAAATCACTGTAAGTTGGATTTCAGCCCAGAATGCGCCGGTGCCACCCTTGGGCTCAAGCGCGAAGAGAAAGTCTTCCGTCCCATGTAGTTCGGCGCGGACACGCTGCCCTTGCTCGATGCGACGCACGCCTGCAAAGAACTCATCCGTAGACATGGGGAAGATATTCGTCACCGCACCGCTGAAGCCCCGGCTCGATACCGACGCATCGATGTCCCACGGATCGTCGAACGAACCGCGAGAGATCTCGATGGTGCCTTCAGGAGTGCGAATAACCATCACTGCGGGTGCCTAACACCTGAGTTAAGCCGCGCCGCGAAGCGGCGTCGGCTTGGACGAATTGTTAGGGGGCTGGCGGAAAGACCGCACGCACCACCCCGGCGGTTTCCGCGTTCCACTCGCGGGTTGCAGAACACAAGCCGAAATGAGCAGGCTGGCCGTGGCGGGCAACGACAAGCAGAGTATCGCCCGGCATGACGGCCGACAGCTCCGAGATGTTTACGGTTTGGCGAGACTTGGGCGGGTTGTACTGCCAAGCTGAGAGGACAGCCGGTGCTGCTGCGGGATCGCCCTTGAGGATGATTTCCGGCTGCACCGTATGACGCAACTCGATGCGCCGCTGCCGAAGTTGCTCGGCGGCCGCACCGGACGGCAGCGGGGCAGCTAGCTCCGACCGGACTACGGTTCCCACATACACCACATCCGCAGCACGTAGCTGCGGCTCTAACCGCTCAACAGCGCAAATGGCATAAGCCGGGACTGGCGAGAGCGCGGTCAAGATGGCGCAAGCGACGAGATGCCTCATACAGCCCCCTAACGCCGTGTTAAGCCGCCGCGCATACGCGGACTGGCAGATTGAGAAAGCGGTGGTTGCGCGGTCGGCTTGAACACATAGTTAGATTGTTCGGGCCGCGCGCCGAACCAAAGCAGCATAGGGCCCAAACTTCTGTCCGGGATGGAGCTGAACCCCGAGAAGCAATCCGCTCATCTCAGCATATTTGCGTACATCGCGAAGCACGCCTTCATCGCCTTTTGGGACCGCAAAAACAAGATCCCTGTAGTCTGCACCGGTCAGAGTTACAAGCAGACGGGCCCCGTGCTTTGACTCGACGATCTTTGCGACGTCGTCCTCCACCGCGTTGAGGTGCTCAAGCACCTGATCCAGGTCGCTGTCGGCTGGCGAGTCAACTTGCACCCAAAGCGCCTTAGCATAACTAGGATCACCCAGGATTCCGCAGGAGTCGATTCGGAATCTCGCGACAACGTCCCCACCGGGACCTGAGATCTCCGCGACTCTCCACAGGACCTCGCTCATGATCTCATCCGCGCGCCAACGTTAAGGAGATCAATCTAACGCCGTGTTAAGCCGCCGCGCACGCGCGGACTGGCAGACTGAGAAAGCGGTGGTTGCGCGGTCGGCTTGAACACATAGTTAGCCTTCATGCGGAGCGCCAGGAATCAAACGGTCGACCGCAGATCGCACCCAAGTGTATGGGGTGTCGATCCAACTCGGCTTAGCGGCAGGAATCTGGCGTTCGTACCACCGCTCCAAGCTAGTTGCTCGAAGCAACACCAAGAGCAGCGCGTAGCCCACGAGACCCGACGCGAGGATTCCTACGGGCACGAGTAGCGTGAACAAGCCAAACGCCGCCCACGACTTGTCATGTGGCCCAATGTCCAAGAGCAGCATCACAAGCACGCCGGTTGCCACGATACCGACCAAGAAGAACGGTAGCGTAAAGGCCATCGTGACCAGAAAAGCGAGAACACGGTGGAGCATGAAGGCTAACTACTATTAGATTGAGGTTTGCAGTCTATTCCTGCAGCGTAGCGGTCGCC
>CAZVVS010000628.1:0-2510 GCA_964630585.1 uncultured Gordonia sp. | reverse complement strand
TGGCTCCATCCTCTCAAGTGATGGAGCCTCCGGGAAAGCCGGGGCGGTTCAAACTTGTCCTTCGAGAACGGCTCGGCCGAGAAGCAATGGTGAATGCGCAACGCGTCGCCGAAGTCGTCCAGCACGCACGGGGTCACGAGATCGGATTTCTCCCAGCGCGAGAACGCCGTCGCACGCTGCAACTGCGCGACTACTGCTTCGATCCAGCCGATCTGGCTCGGGCGCAACTGGTCCAGGGCCACGACAAGACGCGCTATGCGTTGCTTCGCTTCCGCTTGGGTCATGTAAGTCAGATCTCGTCGGATACTTCCTTGCCGAATTGCATCAGGATGGTCCTCATCTGGCGCCTCGACTCAACAGCTCCTTGGCGCGACTCACCTCATACGCGAGAACGTCGTCCGTACGCCGCACTGCGACAACACGCTCGAGTAGAGGCACAGCTTCCCCGCCACGCCCTTGCTCGCACAGTAGCTCGCCAAGGGCGCAGCATGCTTGGACCTCGGTAACTTCGTCACCCTCCTTCGCAGCTAGCAAGACCGCCTCTCTAAGAGATTGCTCACCGGCGTCAACGGCGCCTCGATCGAGAAGCAACAAGGCCTTCTGAAACGAATTGGCTCCCATCATGTTACCTAGCCCCAAAACGCCCTTACGAATTCAGTTACTGCCATAAGTCTTGGTGAACTGCCTGCTGCTCGCCGGCACGTTGTAGTCACGCATCATCGACCGAATCTGAGCTTCGACGTCGCGTAGCGTAAATTCCGGATTGTTGCTCATCCACGACGCCCAATCGGCATTCCACCCCGTGTCGTGAAGATCTGCATGATTTCGATGTGTAATCCTAGCAATCTTCCTATCGATGAAAGCCTGCGGATCCGTTACGCCAAGCTGCGCAAGCCGCGACACGAACGCAGGCTCATTCAACATAGCTTGTGGCACGAGATGATGGTCACGGGTGCTAGCGGGACCATACCGCTGCCGCCAAGTCGATGAGGCACGTTTCATCCCGCCGGCTGTAGTTCCAGTCCCGACGCGCGAGTCGCCAATGGCAGCGCTTGCTCCGTTGTTGCCAAGGGCAGAAAGCTGCGGCTCCTTGCCGGATTCGAGTGCGGCTTGCGCCGGCGGCAACGACTGGCCATTGCCCTCACCAACAATCGCTGCGATCGGTGCGCCAGCCTTACGTTCCGCTGCGCGGAAAACGGCTCGCTCGGCGTTTCGCAACCACTGTCGCGGGTTGAAATTGGAGGCGAGATCGGCTTGCGCTCGCGCGTCGCCCGAGAATGCCTTGCCGAACTGGTCCACGTACGCGCCGACCATGCCGGTGCCGGCGTTCCAGGTCACGCCGAGTGCGTCTTGCTGGACCGCCGAGACAACGGGCTTCGTGTCCTGGAAGACTTGGTCGAACTCGGCATTCGCCTCGTCCGCTAACCCGCTGAACACGGTCTCCTCAGCACCGACAGCCCGGCCGAGTCGGTCGGCACCCGACATCGAGAAATTCGCGATCCAGTTCGCACCGTCGACCACGAACTCCCCGACACCGCTGGCCATGTAGCCCGCTTGGGCGGTTGTACGCGCGACGTTCGCGAAGGGTCTCGCATAGAACGGTAGGTCGGCCGATGCCCGGTCGATCTGGTCGGCGAAAGCAATCGAATCCTCGCCGGCGATTCCAATCCATTCGCTGACCGCCCTGAGGAGGGCAATACGGCCACTCGGGTCTACGTATGCGAGCGGGTTGGCGACGGCGTACCCGTATCGGTGCAACGACATCGGCGACATCGCATCGCCCTGCCACGGATCAACGGACCGGAACACCCCCGCCCCCGCGCCGTAATGCCGCGCCTTCGCGTAGTAGCTGGTGTCCCCTTCCTCGCTCGTCTGCCGATCGAGCTGGTAGCTCGTGAACCCGATCCGATTCGGCTTCGCGTTGAGCTCCGCATCGATGACCTGCTCGGCCTCGAGGTTGCCCCAGGCGTCATAGCTGCTGCGCTGCGCAAGCGCACCATCACTGCGTTCAATCGCAATCGGCGTGGTCAGCGCGTCGTGCAGGTAGTTGCGCTCGACGGGGATGGCGCCCGCGTCGGTCATGCCGAGGAACAGGGTCAGCGTGGCGGCCGCGGCTTGCAGCCAGCCTTTCTGGGCGGGGCCCGAAATGTTGGTGCGGTATCTGCGCACGGTCTGGTTCGCGCCGTTCGCTTCGCTGTAGAGATGGCCGGCATCGTAGCGGAACCTGGCGCCAGTCGAGCCGTCGCCAGCTTCGATGCGCAGGCCTTCGGGATCGTAGACGTACGTCAGGTCGGGTTGTCCGGTGCGGGCGATGCCGATGAGGCGGTCGCGGGCGTCCCAGGTGTTCGTGGTGACGTCCGTCGTCTCGGTCTCGGATCTCTGGTTGCCGTTCGCATCCCAGGTGTACGTGGTCGTGCCGGTCGTGGCGCCGCTCAGTGTCCGGGTCTGGACCTGGTCGCGGGCGTTGAAGACCTGCGTGATGGTCGTGGTGCTGGTGCCCGTGCGCGTCT
>CAZVVS010000627.1:0-2512 GCA_964630585.1 uncultured Gordonia sp. | reverse complement strand
GTTCTGGATCCGCTCGATGAGTCCCGCGCGGATTCCGTCGGGGGCGACCAGAAGGTTGCGATAGGTGTGCTTGCGCGAATACCCGGTCAGAGTGTTGAACAGGTCGGTGAGGTCGGCGCCGATTTCCGGTGCGGCGGTGAAAAGGCCGACGTCCTCGTAGAGCCGGGCCGTCTTGGGGTTGTAGTTGCCGGTCCCGATGTGGCAGTAGCGGCGGATGGTCGAGCCCTCGCGGCGCACCACCAGGCACGTCTTGCAGTGCGTCTTGAGGCCGATGAGCCCGTAGACGACGTGGACGCCGGCCTGCTCCAGCTTGCGCGCCCACTTGATGTTGGCCTGCTCGTCGAAGCGGGCCTTGATCTCCACCAGTGCGACGACTTGCTTCCCAGCCTCGGCGGCGTCGATCAGGGCGTCGATGATGGGCGAATCACCCGACGTGCGGTAGAGCGTCTGCTTGATCGCCAGGACCTGGGGGTCGGCGGCTGCCTGTTCGATGAACCGCTGCACGCTGGTCGAGAAGGATTCGTACGGGTGGTGGACCAGCACGTCGCCCTCGCGCAGCGTCGTGAAGACGCTCTTGGGTGTCTCCCGCTCACCGAACGCAGGGTTGGTGACCGGGACGAACGGCGGGTCCTTGAGCGTCGGCCGGTCGACGTCGTAGATCTGGAACAGGGCCGAAAGATCCAGTGGCCCGGGTACGGCGATGACGTCGGCGGGGTCGACGTCGAGTTCGCGAAGAAGCAGCTCGAGCATGTGCTCGCTCATGTCCTTCTCGACCTCCAGGCGCACCGGCGAGCCGAATCGTCGTCGGGCCAACTCCCGCTCCAACGCCTGCAACAGGTCTTCGTCGCGATCCTCGTCGACCTCGAAATCGGCGTTGCGGGTGATGCGGAACGCGTGGTGCTCGACGATCCCCATGCCGGGGAACAGTTGGCTCAGGTTGGCCGCGATCAGTTCCTCGAGAGGCAAGAACACGGCGTCGGAGTGGCCGCCCTCGCTGTTGGGCCGGGCCTCGGTGGCGACGAGACGGTCGACGCGTAGAAATCGCGAGACGTTGTCAGGCACTTTGACGCGCGCGAAATGCTCGGCCCCATCAGCACTGTCGCGGACGGTGACGGCCAGGTTCAGGCTCAACCCGCTGATGTAGGGGAACGGGTGGGCGGGGTCGACGGCGAGCGGCGTGAGGACCGGGAAGACCTGCTCGTCGAAATAGGTGACGAGGCGCTCGCGCTGCACTTCGTCGAGGTCGGCCCACGTGACGATGTGGATGCCCTCGTGGTCGAGCGCCGGCTTCACCGACTCGTTGAAGACGCGTGCCTGGCGGGTGGCGATGGACTGGGTCCGCTGCGCGATTCGGTTCAATTGCTCGCGCGGCGAGAGCCCGTCGGCCGACCGGACCGACAGCCCGGTCTCGTCGCGGCGCTTGAGCCCGGCGACGCGGACCATGAAGAACTCGTCGAGGTTCGACGTGAAGATGGCCAGGAACTTGGCGCGTTCGAGCAGCGGCAACGAGGTGTCCTCGGCCAGCGCCAGGACACGGCTGTTGAAGTCCAACCACGACAGTTCCCGGTTGAGGTACCGGTCGGCCGGCAGGTCGGCGGATTCGTCGGGGTGCGCGGTCGCCGCCGGCGGTGCGCCGGGGCCCGGATCGGCCGAATCCGCCTCAGCGGTCGGGATGTCCACGGTGCCGCTTGCGGTCGGGTTTTCGGGTCCGTCGGCGCTCACCGCCTCATCATGCACCATGGCTGATGGGCGTGCAGCCGATGCCCTCGACCGCGAATCCAACCACCGTGCAGTGCTCGCGCCGACCCCGATTTCGGCGGCACCGGCCAGGTCGTCGAGGGTGTCCACATCCCTTCGCAAACCGGCCCAATCGTCGTCGGAATCGGTGTTGTCGGGGGTGATGTCGACGACGCCGGCCACGCGGTGGGCCTGCGCGGACGCCGGCCCGAACAGCGGTGGTGTGGCCACCGTCGCGGAGCGCAGGACCGCGGCGGTGCCCGACCCGGCGGCATCGGCGACGAAGGATTGGCGTGATCGCGCCCGCGCGCCGGTCTGCTCGTGGGCGGCCACGGCGGCCTGCAGAGCGCTCGCGGTGAGGGCGGGCAGGTCGGCCTGCAGCAGCACGACGCCGGCGATCTCGGGCTGCCGCTGCACCAGTTCGCGTTGGCCGTGGAGGAACGCGGCGTTGAGTCCGCCCCCTTCGGGTTCGTCGGCGATCAATGCGCCAACCTCGCGCGCGGTGGCCGCGATGCGCTCGTCGGGCGTCACGACGATCGGCGTGAGCCCCGCGCCGACGACGGCGACGAGGGCGTCGGAGAGCATCGCCAACACCAGCCGGGCACGATCATCCCCGTCACCGGCGAGGCGGGTCTTCGCCTCCGGCAACTGCTTGACCGCCAACACCGCACCCCATGTCACCCGTCCATCATGGCAGGGTTGCCGCGCCGCACGATTACGCTGGGGGGCATGGCGGCAGCTGCGGAGACGATCGAGTTCACGGCGCAGGTGGAAC
>CAZVVS010000626.1:0-2521 GCA_964630585.1 uncultured Gordonia sp. | reverse complement strand
GCCGCGTTGTCGATGTCGGCCAGGTAGAGCTTGCGACCTGCAACCACGACAACGTCATCTATCCGTCCGACAATGTAAAGCCGATCATCCAGGACAAATCCGGCGTCACCGGTCCCGAACCGTGTCGCCACGTCCCGCATTGCCGTTCCACCCTTCGAGACGTATCCCGAGAACAAAGAAGGTCCGCCAACGGTAAGCCGACCAACCTTGCCGCACGGGCCGCCCGCCTTAACCCCGATCGTTCATGGGTCTGAGATGACACGAGGTCGCTGAGACGCGACAGATGCCCCGTTCGTGGGCTTTTCTTGTGGTTCTGACACACACGAGAAGGCCAACGAAGGAGCACCTGACAAGTGAAGGGTATCAGCGCGGCGAAGGTGATCATCGAGGGCCAGGGCACCGGGGTGACGGGGCAGGTCGGCTTGCATGCTTTGGGGGTGTTCGCCGACGAACTCGACCTCGGCCCGGCGCTGTCCGCGCAGATCCCATGGTCTGGTGAACGGGCACCGGTGCATGACCGGGGCACGGTGTTGACCCACGCGATGTTGATGCTCGCCGGTGGCGGACACGCGTGCGCGCATGTCGAAGCGTTGCGCGCCCAGCCCGTGTTGTTCGGGCCGGTGGCGTCGGACTCGACGCTCTATCGCACGCTGCGTCACCTCGATCCGGCGACGCTCGCGGCCCTGGGCGGGGCGACGGCCGGGGTCCGGGCGCGGGTGTGGGAAGCCGCCGGGCTGCTCGCCGATGACGCTGCGGTGGTGCTCGACATCGACGCGTCGTTGGTCGAGATCCACTCGGAGAACAAGGCGGGCACGGCCGCGACCTACAAGGGCGGGTTCGGGTTCCACCCGATGCTGTGCTTCGCCGACGCGACCGGCGAAGCCCTCGGTGCGCTGTTGCGCCCGGGCAACGCCGGGGCGAACAACGCCGTCGATCACCTCATCGTGTTGGACCAGGCCGTGGGCCAGCTCCCCGCGCCGATCGCCGCCGGGCACGGGCGCGGCGACAACATCGAGGCGGTCACGCGGCCGGTGATGGTGCGCGCCGACTCGGCCGGCGCGACCTACGACTTCGTGAACGGCTGCCGCGAACGCAACATCGGCTTCGCGGTCGTGGCCCGCCAAACACCCCAGATTCATTCGGCCATCCTCCAGGTGATGGTCGGTGACCGCCGCTGGTCCCAAGCGGTGCGCCAGGACGGCACCGACCGCGAGGGCGCCGGGGTGTGCGAGCTCACCGACCTCGTCGACCTGTCGAAGTGGCCGACCGGGACCCGGTTGATCGTGCGCCGCGAACCACTACACCCCGGCGCGCAGACCAGCCTGTTCCCGTCCGAGGTGTTCCGCTATTGGGGTCACTACACCGATCAGGCCGGCACCCCCGTCGAACTCGACCGGCACATGCGCGCCCACGCCCACGTCGAGGACCACATCAAACGATTGAAGACCTCCGGGCTCGAACGGTTCCCGTTCCGCGACCTCGCCGCCAACCGCGCCTGGCTCGCTGTCGTCGCGCTCGGCGCCGACCTCGTGGCCTGGTTCCAACTGCTCTGCCTCGACGGCCCGCTCGCCACCGCGGAACCGAAACGGTTGCGCTGGGAACTGCTCGCGACCCCCGGCCGGATCGTGCGTTCCGGACGCCAAACGATCATCCGGATCCTCGATCAGTGGCCCACCGCCCCCGAACTCCTCGCCGCGTACCAGCGCATCGCGGCCCTCTGACCGACCGCCCGGCCGCCGACCACCACGCCACACCACTCGCCGAACAAACGCGTCCCGCAACCACCCCGACCGGCGCTCAGACCGTCACCACCACTGAAATGGCGCCCGCCGCGACCTCCGACCCACCCCAATCAACGCGCCCCACCCTCAGACCGACACCAGAATCAGTGCCCGACCGTCACCAACCTTCTCGTGAAGAGTCGGGGCTAGAGAGAGCCGAAGAATTCGGCCGAACCCTCGACGAGATCGCCGACGCAACCCGACGCAGTCAGGTCACGACGACCCGACCCGACTGACGGGGCACCCCGACGGTGATCGTTGTCGATGAGTACCTTGCGGCGAGGGTCGTGGGCGGTGAGTGCGCCCGACGGTCTCCCCCGACGACGCATTGCGTTGGCCGTCTTCTGGCCCTCGTGCCTCCGGCAACGCATCCACAAGCCCGCCAGCGGGCAACTCACCGGCTCGTCACTCGCTCTACTCCGGCGAGCTCGACGCGCTGCGCTTTCCCACACCCGAAGTGCTCCAATTCTTCGACCTCCGCCCGCCGAGATCAACGCCTTTTTGGCCCAACCGAATTGTGTCGGCGTTGCGTTCCATCTGGAGCTCCAATGTCCACCCGTCCGGCCGGCTGCTGTTGGTTAGGCGAGAGACGAGCGGTCAGCTAGGAGCTGATAGTAGTAGTGGAGGTCAGCAATCGTCGCGCTCGAAAGGTCTAGGTCTTCCGGCAAATCGATAGGCGCCAGGGACTCCACGAAAGCGATCAACCGCACGACGGAGATTGAATCCAGCTGAAGATCGCC
>CAZVVS010000625.1:0-2523 GCA_964630585.1 uncultured Gordonia sp. | reverse complement strand
GCTGCGCACCGGTCCGCCACGCGTCACCCAGTGCGACGACATGATCGATCTGGATCCGGTAGACGTCGACGCCGCGCTCGAAGCGTAACCGCTCCCCCGTGTACGGGTCGTCGAGCCAGCCGCTCATGACCCGACATTTGCCCTGCATCACGACGTCGGTGAGGTCGCGTTGCAGTACGTCGTCGCGGGTCTTGCAGCCGTTGTGGCCCTTGTCGACCGTGACGTCGTCGGACCAGGCCCGTCCGAAGACCGAACGGTGATAGCCGGTCTGGGGAGCGGACCCCTTCACGGGGATGCGGTCGAGTTGCGCCAAGGCCTTCGCCGCCATCGCCGCGACCTGCGGCGACGCGGTCTCCGACGGCGAGATCGGTGAAGCTCTCGACGACGGTGGGCGCGCCGACGGCGGTGTCGGCGCAGCCTCGGTGTCGGCGGGGGCGGGCGCCAGCGAACACGCAGTCAACAGCGACCAGGTGACCGCGGCACCGACGCCGAGGCGCCACGTCATCGTCGTTCTCATGGGCACCAGTGTCGCGCACCGGTCGGACATCCCTTTTTTCAGGAGGCGCTCTTCACGCACACGGCACCTGGTTCGATTCCCATCTGCATGGTCAGCGGGCCAGAGCGCACCGTCCAGCGGGCATCACCGTGCGGCAGGTCCTCCCTGGTCACGTCGATCTGATCGGCATCGCCACTGGCGACGTTGCGGATCTCACCGGGCGCGTACACGCATTGGAGCCGATAGGCGGCCTCGGTGTCGGCCGGGTTGATGGGATTGCCCTGGGCCCGGAGGATGAAGCGCTTCGCGATGTAGGCGACGTAGGCGTCGGAATACAAGTGCTCACCGCGTTCAAGCGTGATCCGTGGGCACGGGTAATCCGACTTAGCCTCATCCCACGGGATATGCGCATAGGTCGAGTCGAAACGGCCCCAGCTCACGCCGGCTTGCCCGACTACCGGGCGCCGGAAGAAGATCCCGGCGAGGGCCGGTCGGTCTCCGAAGTAGCGAACGCGAATGTAGGCGGGTGCAACGGTCCAGCACTTGCCGATCACCGTCGCGACGGCACCGGCGTTCACATCGGCGGCCCACCGTGCCGCACCCCCCGGCGCGAGCTCGGAATGCAGGCCGACGGTGTTCACCTCGATCGGGACCGGACTGGGGACCGTGGTGGTGATCGGCGGATCCGGGGGCGGTGCCACCCAGGAGGACGACGTGGGCGACTCGTCGCCGCCCGACTGACTGCAGCCGACGGTGAGCGCCGCGCCGCACACCACCGCCGCCGCTAGTGCCGCACACCTGCCCAGGGTTGCGTTCACGGGACCTCCACCACCGGATCGACGGCCTGCTCCAGCAAACTGCGGCGGTACGCCTCGAGGGCGACGAGGTCGCCGAACACCCCGTTGTAGGCGTCTGCGTCATCGGTCGGCGACATTCGACGCAGCTTCGACTTGATGTCAGCGATCTGCCGACCCACCCACACCTCCTGCAGGCGGGCCAAGACCGAACCGATGTAGCGCGGCACCACATCGTCGTCGACGCGCATCGGCTCGACGGCGAGCTCGGTGACCAGCGGGCCCGCCGTCGGGTCGTCGACGGCATTGTTGACCGCATCGACCCACTGCGCGCCACCCATGCCCGACGCGGTGTCGCCGAGCGCGCGCATCGCCGCGCGGATCGTCGCATAGGCAGGCTCGGTGAAGCATTCCATCGGCAGCGAGTCGAAGACGGTTCCCGCGATCGCCGGGTACTGCAGTGCGGCCTTGAGTGCCTCCCGCTGCGGCCACAGGTTTGGATCGCGCGCGAGCGGTTTGGCCGTCGGGGGCGCCGTCGACGAGGCTTCGGGGCGTGAGCGTTGCGGTTCCTGGCGTACCGAGCCCTTGCCCGAAGCCGTACGGCCCCTCTGCTTGGCATTGCGGGCCGCCTCTTCGCGCACTCGCCGCAACACTTGCGAGACGTCCTCCCAGCCGACCCAGCCGGCGAGCTGGCGGGCGTACTCGTCGCGCAGCGCGACGTCCTTGATCCGCGCGACGACGGGAACGGTCTCGCGCAACGCGGCGACGCGGCCTTCGGCAGTGTCCAGATCGTGGTTGCGCAACAGCGTCTTGATGGCGAACTCGAACATCGGGATCCGCCGAGCGACCAGGTCGCGCACCGCCGCCTCACCCTGGTGCTGGCGCAACTCGCACGGGTCCTGACCGTCGGGCGCGATGGCGACGAAGGTCTGCCCAGCGATCGCCTGCTCCCCCTCGAACGCCTTCATCGCGGCGGCCTGCCCGGCCGCGTCACCGTCGAAGGTGTAGATCACCTCGCCGCGGTAGTAGGAGTCGTCCATCATCAGGCGCCGGATGAGCGCGAGGTGGTCGTCACCGAAGGCGGTGCCACAGCTGGCGACGGCGGTGGTGACGCCGGACAGGTGCATCGCCATGACGTCGGTGTACCCCTCGACGACGACGACCTGGTGGCCCTTGGCGATGTTCTTCTTCGCATGGTCGAGGCCGAAGAGCACCTGCGATTTCTTGTAGAGC
>CAZVVS010000624.1:0-2530 GCA_964630585.1 uncultured Gordonia sp. | reverse complement strand
CTCACCTTCAACAAGGCTGGCATCAAGCTGTTATGCTCCATGAATTTCGATTCACAAAAGGAGATCAATGAACGACTCTCTTCAATTTGATTTCAATGTGCCGATCACACAGCTCAAGAACGTGCGCATCAAGCACACCCGCAAATCCATCCGCAACGAACCGCGCCTGCGCCAGAGCCTCATCCTTGCCTATCAGGTCGAACAAATCATCAGCGAAGGCAAAGCCAAGGATTTCAAGCAGGTGGCTCAGTGGCTCAACTTATCGAAGGCGCGATTAAGCCAGATCGTCAGCCTGCTTAATCTTGCCTGTTCCATTCAGGAAGAAATCCTTCTCAGCAACGCGGACAAAATTAGGAAAATTACCGTCCCCGACATCCGTCCCCTCCTTGCCGAAATGAACTGGGAGCGTCAAATAGACCTCTGGAACGCCATCCAGTAATTCTCGTTTAACTGTTTTGTAATTTTCCAGCCAAAGCCCAACATCCGGCCATTTCATATAACTGGTTTATGCCACGATACGATGATTTTACGATTCGCCTCCATTCGATGAAAAGCGCAGTTAACTACGCGAATGTAAATTTACATATAAAAAGGCGTATTTTGGGCTTATTGGAGAGCTTTCCGACGAGTATTTTCAATGCGGATGGCTGGAAGGAACAGAGCGATCAAACCTTTAAAACGACAATCTCCTAACTCTTTGAAACGTTAGGTCATGCAAAAAGCCATGACTGCACTTGGCAATCATGGCTTTTCTTATCTGAATTGCGTTTCCGCAATTTCATATACTGGGGTGAATGACGGGGCTCGAACCCGCGACCTGAAGAGCCACATTCTTCCGCTCTACCAACTGAGCTACATCCACCATTTACAAAAACTAAAGAACTTAGAGTGGTAAGAGGTACGTGTTAAGTGGCAAAAAACATCGTCGCTTATCTCTGACCTTACCACTTACTTCTTCTCACTTACCACTTTCCGATTTGAAGGCGTTTAGATTACCAGAAAACTCGATATTTCTCAACTCCCATCGGTCCATCTTGGTTGGGAATGAAAATTCCATCTCAAACCCTATACCCGAGGCATTGACGGCATCCAAGAGAACATTCCCGACAGATGCATCCTGCGGATGACCCGCCTGGAACGCTTTGGCGGACTTAACGTGGCCCTCGACCATCATATCGTTGCTGCGCGAGGTCAGACGGACCTCAAGATCGGAATTGTTTTGATCGTTCATGACCGAAACCAAGGCGTCCATGTTACGCGCCGGCCAATTGACCGTGCCGTCGGCTTTGACGGTTTTGCCGGATAACGGGATATCATCGCCGATGAACTTGCCCTTCAGATCGAAGGCGGCATCCTGCGACTGCCCGGAAAGAGGAACGTTCTTCGCGGTCAGCTGGACGTCCTGAATAAAGAGATCCACCGCCTTCTGATCGTCATGGCCGGGAAAAAGGATCTTCCCTCCGTCAACGTTCAACAGACGGATGACCGCTTTGATCCCGCTTTTGGCAACCGACGAGGGCGAGGCCGCAGGAGCTGCGTCCTGCGCGGTTTCATCCGGCATCCAAAGGATACGGTTATCGATCGCACGATGCAGTGTCAAGACCGGTTTCGTCAAAGCAACTTCCCTTAGTTCAACCGCACCGCTTAATAGAGCGCTCCATCCGAACTGAACAAATGCTTCCGAAGAAAACAAGAGACCGGAAACGTTCAGATCCCTGATCCTGACGCCCAAAGGCAGTACAAATTCCACTTCTTCAACGGTCACTGGACGCCTGAAAAGGACGCCCGCGCGGCTCTCGACGAACGTCTTTCCGTTATAAGCAACCCAAATGAACGCAATAGAAAAGAACAAAAGAAAGACAAAGAAAATTACGCTTATGATTTTTCTGATCATCGTCATGAGTTGAGGGTTGTTGAGGAAACTCTTGCTCGCTGCGCTCGCAGAGTGATTCACTTCCGCTTCCCGCAATTCAAGGAAGCGGAAGGCAAATCACGACCCCGGCTCTTTTTCGCTCAAATACTTTCGTGTTTGAGCTTCAAAGCAGCTCGGCGCTTGTTGCTTCAAAGCCCCAACGTGAAAACATCGGGGCGAAGAAGAGCGACCCCGGCACGGATCGAACGTGCGACCCTCAGCTTAGAAGGCTGATGCTCTATCCAACTGAGCTACGGGGCCAGATTCCTTAATGTATATATTAGATCTGACTGGCCCTAGCCCCTGTGCAGGTGCACAGGGGCGGGGCCGAAATTCCCTATTATCTTTATTAGATTGATTCGGCCCTGTGCCTGTTTTAGCAAAACAGGCCGGGGCCAAACATACAAATCAACTTCCAAGGGCTCTTTTATAACAAAATTCCCTCGGAGTGTAAAGAGAACGTTTCCCCTATCTCGTTACTCCGAACATGCTGCGCGGCAGGCCGTATCGCGCAATGACAGCCTGATTTTTCGCGTTGCGTTTCAGAAAGATGATCGTAAAATCATCCACAAAGACCGGGGCCCATAACGGATCCTCCACGCGGTTGACCAGAAAGTT
>CAZVVS010000623.1:0-2545 GCA_964630585.1 uncultured Gordonia sp. | reverse complement strand
AGGTGCCCCCGAACAGCCCGATGCGCTCGCCCCTGCTGGTCACCGGCGCAGTGTAGGGGTGCGCGATCAGGGTGTTCCGTCGGCCCCGAGGACCTGCGACCAGTCGACCAGCGACTCCCCCCAAGGGGACTGGACGAAGTCTTCGGGCGAGTCCACGATGACCAGCGAGCCCTGACACGTGTCGACGGGAACGACTCGACGATCCTCGACGAGACCGCAAGGGGGACCCGCTTCGGGGAAAGCGACTCGGAATGCGGCGTCGGCGCCGCCGAACGGCGACGACGCCCCGATCACGTTGTTGCGGATCTTCTGTTCGGGCCCGACGACGAAGTTGGTGTGCGCGGGGTCCGGGTACGTCCGTTCGAGGTAGTCCATCAACGCGACGACGTCGGCTCCGGCATGGCTCCAAGACCGCAGGGACACGAACTGCCCGACGGCGACGGCGGCCACCATGGCGAGGGCAAGGGCGACCGTGAGCACCGGAGCACGGCGCCAGAGGAAGGTGCCGATGCCGACGAGCATCATCGCCGCGCCGACCGAAGAGACGGCGTAGAGGCGGTCGTTGAAACCGAGGACGCCGGTCGTGGTGGTCAGCGCCACGACGAGCCCGAGAACGAACACGCAGAGCCCAGCCACGACAAGTGAAGGGCCGGCGCTTCGGGCACGGTCACCTCGGAGCCACCACAGCAGACAGACCACCACGCCGCCCGCGATCGAGGCGCCGACGATCGCCACCAGTCGTTCGGGGGTCGACAGGCTACCGAAGAGTCCGATACCGAAGTGACCCGACCACAGCAGACGCGGACTCGGCAACCGCCATTCCATCGGATACACGGGGTGCGCACGGCTCCACGCGGTCGCAGCGATCACGAAACTGAGCGCCCCCGCCCGGGCGCGGAGTGAGAGTGTCCGCGGCGTCGCCCCGTCGTCGGCTCGCACGGGAGCCAGCGGCGTGCCCACGATGGCGATCGCGACGAGCGCCACTGGAACCACCAGCTCGTAGCAGAGGATCGAGGCCGCCAGGCCGACTCCGGCGAGCATCCAGCGACCATCGGTCAGGGCCCACGTGCCGAGAAGGAACAGGAGCGCTCCGACCGCGATCTGGCTCGTTCCGGACCACACCACCATCGATTGGTGGATCGGCAGCAACACCCACGTCGCGGTGATCGCCAGCGCGAGCGGCCGCTCGAAGAACCGAGCGAGGACGCCGTAGAGGACGAGCACGACGGCCAGGTTGATCGCGGTCAGTACGAGAAACTGGAGGAGCGGGTGAGGGCCCACCACGCCGTGCAGAAGGGTGAACGTCAGCCATGCACCAGGTCGGGCGTGCACCAGGTCCTGGCCGGACGGGACCGACTGCCACGTCCCTGCGGCCGAGCGCCAGTACTCGAGGCTCCAATCATCGAACACGAAGTTCACACCGAGCACGACGTACACGGCCGCTCGACCGAGCACGAGGGCGGTGAGCACGGCGCGTGCCGGTCGCGGTCGGGCCGCCCACGCGAACCGTAGCGCGCCCCCGTCGCGCCGTTTGATCTCCACCTTCGGGAGCGACGCCCACAGGCGCTCGGGGCGCACGCTCGCCCGCAGGTCCTCGCGCGCCGCCGCGATGAGCAGCCCCAACACCAGACCGACCATGAGGCCCGCGACGGCCGCCTGCAGCGGTCGTGGGGAGACCGCCCCATCGGCGGGGCTGGGACCGAGTGCCACGCGTGCGGTGTCACCGACCGCCGCCCGGCCCGCCTCGAAGTCGGCCAGCAGGTCCTCCTGTTCGCCGAGGAGCGCAGTCACGTCAGTCCCGGTGACGCGACGGGCGTTCAAGTCGTCGATGCGGCTCTGGGTGACATCGATCGCGTTGTTCGCCAGGCCGGTCGCGATCTCCTGGCGCACCGTCAGGTAGGTGTTGGCCAGCGTCTGTACGGCGACCTCGGCCTGCGGTCCGCTGGTCGACCGCGCTCGAAGCTCGAGGGAATCATCAGACACCGCCTCGACCTCGAATCGAGGATCGAAGTCCATCTGAGCGCTCGCCCGCGACTCGACGGCCTCACTCTCGACGAGGTGGCGTTCTCGAACGATGGCTTGCGCGGCATCGACGGGCGCATCCGCCGCCCCGAAGCGATGGTCGAGTGACACCGGATCGAGCGCGACCACAACCCGGGATTCGTACACCTTGGGCATGAGAGCCGACGCCGTCCAGAACGACACGGCGCCGGCAGCGGTGGCCGCCACGAGAACCCAGCCTTGGCGGGCCAACGCCCCGCTGAGCGAGCGTGAGGCGGGCACGGGCCGAGAGTGTACGTGGCGCATCGGGGGACCATCGGCGGGGTACTTGTGCGCGTGCCTTAAAATGTGTCATTCTGGTTACGAAGTCGTTTGCCCCCACCGCCTTCGCGTCCGCCCCGAGCTTCGGCTCCCGCCGCAACGCACGACGTGACCGATGTCACGTCGTGCACCGGAACAGGCGGAAATGCACGGTGGTTGGAGGGTGAACTCGACCGGACCGCACCTCGAACGCCCGGTTGGCCCCGAAAATGTCTGCAACTGG
>CAZVVS010000622.1:0-2558 GCA_964630585.1 uncultured Gordonia sp. | reverse complement strand
GACTCGGGCTGTCGGCGGCCGGATGCGCGAGGACTACCAGTACTCGAATACGATTGTTTATAACAATTTCGCGGTCCCGCCACTCACCGCGGTAGTGAAGGAGCAACTGACTGTCGCGGCACTACGCGTGCTGGATGTGCATGAATACCACTGCGAGAGAACGCTCGCGGAGCTGTACGATCCCGACCTCATGCCCGCCGACTTGCGGGCGGCGCACGCCGAGGTCGATCTCCTGGTGGATTCGATCTACTCAAAACGCACCTACGAAACTGATGAGCAGCGTTTGTCGGACCTCTTCGCCATGTACGAAGCGATGGCGGCCGACGAGGGAGCAGCTGAGCAGAAGAGGACCAACAAGTGAAGAAGCCCGTGAACGTCGTCGACGTGAGCTACGCCCGCACTGGCGCGTCGGTGAACACCGACGCGCTGGGCATGCGGGAGATGCAGCAGCGTGTCTTCGCCAAGCGGGATGCCCAGCATCTGCTGGTGAAGGCGCCACCAGCGTCGGGCAAGTCGCGCGCGTTGATGTTCGTCGCGCTGGACAAGCTCTACAACCAGGACCGTAAGAAGGTCATCGTCGCCGTCCCCGAACGGTCGATCGGTGCTTCGTTCTCCTCCACCAATTTGTCCGAGCGAGGGTTCTTCGCGGACTGGGAGGTCAAGGATGAGCACAATCTGTGCACGCCGGGTTCATCTCTGGGCAAGGTCGATGCGTTCATTGGTTTCCTGAACGGGCCCGACGCCACGCTGGTCTGCACCCACGCAACGCTGCGGTTCGCGTTCGAAAGGCTCGCTGCCGAGGCGTTCAACGGCACGGTGCTGGCGATCGACGAGTTCCACCACGTCTCGGCCGACACCGAGGGAAATCGACTCGGAGCGCTATTACGTCAGGTGATGAATGGCTCGGACGTACACATCGTCGCGATGACCGGCTCCTATTTCCGGGGTGACTCCGTGCCGGTGCTCTCAGCCGAGGACGAGGCCAAGTTCACCCCGGTCACCTTCAACTACTACGACCAGCTCAACGGATACGAGTACCTCAAGTCACTCGGCATCGGGCATCACTTCTACCAGGGCCGCTACACCGCCGCGATCGGTGAGGTGCTCGACCTGGACAAGAAGACCATCGTCCACATCCCGAACGTAAATTCTGGTGAGTCGACGAAGGACAAGATCGAAGAGGTCGGGTTCATCATCGACGCGATCGGCGACGTCGAGGGCACCGACCCCGACACCGGGATCATCAGCATTCGCCGCACCGACACCGGAGACGTTCTCAAGGTCGCCGATCTCGTCGACGACGCGGACCAGAAGAAGCGCGCGGACACCCTGCACTACCTCTCGACCGTCGCCTCCAAGGAACGCGACGGCGTCGACGTCATCATCGCCCTGGGGATGGCCAAGGAAGGGTTCGACTGGCCCTTCGCCGAGCACGCCCTCACCATCGGCTACCGAGCGTCCCTGACCGAGGTCATCCAAATCATCGGTCGAGTCACCCGCGACAGCCCCGGCAAGGAACACGCCCAGTTCACCAACCTCATCGCCGAACCGGACGCCTCCCAAGGGGAAGTCACGGTGTCGGTGAACAACATGCTCAAGGCCATCACCGCCTCACTGCTCATGGAGCAGGTGCTCGCGCAGAACTTCACCTTCAAGACCAAGCGCACCGGAGACCCGGACCCAAACCCGCCCGGCACCATCACGATCAAGGGTTTCAAGGAGCCCTCTACGGAGCGGGTCAAGCAGATCGTCGAGACCGACCTGAACGACCTCAAGGCGACGATTCTGCAAGACGACACCTTCGCCAAGGCTGCCGCCGGTTCGGTGGATCCCGAAACCACCAACAAGGTCCTGATCCCGAAGATCATCCGTGAGCGCTACCCCGACCTCGATGAGTCCCAGGTCGAGGAGCTGCGACAGCAAGTCGTCGTCGATTCGGTGATCAAGAACGGTGAGGTGCGGGAGGTCGGGGACAAGCGGTTCATCAGAATGGCCGAGAAATTCGTCAACATCGACGACATCACCATCAACCTGATCGACTCGGTAAACCCGTTCCAACGGGCGTTCGAGGTGATGAGCAAGTCGGTCACCCCGTCGGTGCTGCGCATCATCTCCGACGCCATCACCGCCACCCGTGTCGAAGTCAGCGAAGACGAAGCCCTGACCGCGTGGCCAAAGATCCAAGCGTGGGCCAAAGTCAACGGCCGCAAACCCGACGTCCGCTCGGAGGATCCGATCGAGAAGCGGTACGCCGAGATCCTGCTGTTCCTGCAAAGGAAGAAACAGGAGCGTCAGGCTGCTCAACGTGCCGCCGAGATAGTGGACGAACCGTGACTGACACCGCAGATGGAGGCGCTGCCGACTCCGTGGGGGCGCACTTTGACTTCGAGGCGCTGCTCGATTCCGACGTCGACGGTCTGCTCGACGCACCGGAGAAGGCGCAGAAAGTCAGCTCCGCTGACCGACTGGCGCGCGCATTCCTGGAGGTGATCGAGTTTCGGCGTTCGCACGGCCGGATTCCGAGTTCCGCGACGCGAGACATCGCCGAACGCAAACTC
>CAZVVS010000621.1:0-2561 GCA_964630585.1 uncultured Gordonia sp. | reverse complement strand
ATAAAACTTCTTACCTTCGTACTCGAGTAGCGAGTATTCAAACCCTGCATTTACAGCAATTGCCACATTTGCCGGCAGCGTCCACGGAGTAGTTGTCCAGGCTAATAGATGCTCATCACTGTCTTCAAGCTGGAAGTATACAAACACGCTCGGATCAGTATCTACCTGATAGCTATTCTCCATAGCTACTTCTGACTTGGATATAGGAGTTGCGTCCTTAGTACAGTACACCAGGATCTTCTCGCCTTCGTAGATTTTCCCATCTTCATATAGCTTCTTAAAAGCCCACCAGACCGACTCCATGTATTCGTTATCCATGGTCTTGTAGGCGCCCTTAAACTCAGCCCAACGACCAAGTCGATCGATAGTGTCTTCCCACTCAGTACCAGTCTTTACCATGGCAGCGCGACAAGCGTTAACATAGTCAGTAATGCTGATCTTAGTACCAATCTCTTTCTTGTTGGCAATTCCCAGCTGCTTCTCTACAAACACTTCGGCAGGCAGGCCATGACAGTCCCAACCCCAAACGCGTTCAACCCTATGTCCCTGCATCGTTTGGTATCGTGCAACAGCATCTTTTATTGTCGAGATTAGTAGATGCCCATGATGAGGTGTGCCCGTTAAAAATGGAGGACCGTCATAGAAGGTATAGCTCTTGCTCTCTGGACGATTAGTAATAGACTTCTCAAACGTCTTATTTTTCTTCCATTGCTCAGATATATCCTTTTCATACTCCGATGCTCGGCGTCTGCTTCCTGCTGTAAACTTCATTCTTTTTTTCTCCTTAAAATAGAAAAATCACTTCTTTTAGCTGCCAGATCCCGAATTACTAGTCACG
Organism: uncultured Gordonia sp.; assembly: GCA_964630585.1. Lineage (GTDB taxonomy): Bacteria > Actinomycetota > Actinomycetes > Mycobacteriales > Mycobacteriaceae > Gordonia. The sequence goes on along the minus strand of CAZVVS010000621.1, from coordinate 1,723 downwards.
GGAGGTACCATCTGGCTTCCAAAAGAAATGATTCTTTTAGCTCTTATTTGTCGCTGTTACGGGCTGCCCGGTTAGATCTAGTAAGCTTACGCCTTTCTGCTAACTGCTTCACGGTTGATAGCCGCTTATCTATCGAAACTCCTTAAGATAGAATGCATTTGTAATTTTTACTATACCTTAAAGCTACGTTTAGCTCAAGTTACAGCTCTAATGCTCTCTATCGTAATATGCCAACTCATCCATGAGCGGTAGTATCGGTCCCTGCCACATTCGTAGCACTTCCCCAGCATCACTTAACGCCAGAATAGCTGGATATTGCACGACGTCATACAATGTAGCCGTGCTAGAGCCATCTCGAGACTCAAGGCTAATTAACTCCAGTTTTCGGCCAACTTGCCTAGAGAAATCACGCGCAAAACTCTCCACCATTGTGGCATGGTCCGACTTCGGATGATAAAGCACTACTACTTTCATTTCACTTCAGTTTACCATAAGAATAACGGGGATTACTCCCCGTTATTCTTTAGCTAGGTGCAGTACTTATACTAGCTACAGCCGGTGGTACTACCGCAAGCTGTACAGACATAGCAGCTACCTGCCCGCTGAGTTTGGTTACCGCAGCTATAGCACAATGGCGCAGTATCATCTGACTTCTTCGAAGTCGTCAGTACTGGAGTTGCGACTACCTTTGCTGCAGGCTCAGCAATCTGAACTGGCTCTGTTTTTGCTGGTTGTTCCACATCGTCAGACTCGTCGAGCAAGCTGGTTTGCTCATCGGGCATATCATCTAGATCAGCTAAGCCGAGCTCCAACCGATCATCGAACGATAGGTAATCTAGCGCTAGACGTCGGATGATGTAGTCAGTAATTGAGCTTGCCGTTCGGATATCAGAATCGTCTGTAATACCAGCAGGGGCAAAGCTTGTGCCGCGGAGTGTCTTGACATAACTCTTAAGCGGCACACCGTACTGCAAGCCATGGCTAACACTGATTGCAAAGGAGTCCATCAGACCAGACAAAGTAGAACCCTGCTTGGAGACATTAATGAATAACTCGCCTGGCGTGCCATCCTCGTATTCGCTGACAGTAAAGAACCCACTGAGGTCTGCAATATGGAATTTGTAGGTATGGCTATCTCGCTTCTTTGGTAGTGAGCGTCGAATAGCGCCTTTCACGACAATCTTATCATCTAGACTCTCCGTCTTTGTCTCAGTAGAGGTTTCTTTTGCGCCATCTTTCTTGGCCATGCTAAGTGGTTGGCCAACCTTACAGTTATCGCGGTAAACTGCGACGGCCTTAAGACCTAACTCCCAGGCATCCATGTGGAGCTGCTCAATATCTTCTACTGTTGCTTCTTCAGGCATGTTCACGGTCTTACTAATCGCGCCCGAGATAAACGGCTGCACTGCAGACATCATCTTAACGTGACCAAGGTAATGAATAGCGTTATCACCCATTGAGCAAGCAAACACTGGTCGGTGCTCAGACTTAAGGTGTGGTGCACCGGTAATAGTCTTTTCGGTATCAATGTATTCTATGATGTCATCAGTCTGTTGCTTTGTGTAACCAAGCGCTATTAGAGCGCGTGGTACTGTTTGGTTGACGATATGCATCGTTCCGCCGCCAACAAGCTTCTTAACTTTAACAAGACCGAGGTCTGGTTCAATACCAGTTGTGTCGCAATCCATCATGAGGCCGATTGTCCCTGTTGGAGCAAGCACAC
>CAZVVS010000620.1:0-2570 GCA_964630585.1 uncultured Gordonia sp. | reverse complement strand
GCTTGCCGGCCTGGATGACCTTCTCCAGCAGCGGCAGCAGGTCCTTGACGGTCGAGATCTTGCTCGAGACGAGCAGGATGTACGGATCCTCGAGGACCGCTTCCTGACGATCGGGGTCGGTGACGAAGTAGCCCGAGATGTAGCCCTTGTCGAAGCGCATGCCCTCGGTCAGCTCCAGCTGAAGGCCGAAGGTGTTCGACTCCTCAACGGTGATGACACCTTCCTTGCCGACCTTGTCCATCGCCTCGGCGATGAGCTCGCCGATGGACGGGTCCCCGGCCGAGATGCCCGCGGTGGCAGCGATCTGCTCTTTGGTCTCGACCTCCTTGGCGCTCTTCAGCAGCGACTCGGTGACCGCCTCGACGGCCTGCTCGATGCCGCGCTTGAGACCCATCGGGTTGGCGCCGGCCGCGACGTTGCGCAGGCCCTCGCGCACGAGCGCCTGGGCCAGCACGGTGGCGGTGGTGGTGCCATCGCCGGCGACGTCGTCAGTCTTCTTGGCGACTTCCTTGACGAGCTCGGCACCGATCTTCTCGTAGGGGTCCTCCAGCTCGATCTCCTTGGCGATGGAAACACCATCGTTGGTGATCGTGGGGGCGCCCCACTTCTTCTCCAGGACGACGTTGCGGCCCTTGGGGCCCAACGTGACCTTGACTGCGTCGGCGAGGCTGTTGAGACCCCGCTCGAGGCCGCGACGGGCCTCTTCGTCGAACGCGATTTGCTTGGCCATGGGTAAGTGATCCTCCGATTGGGGGTGACACTAGGTTTCAAGGGTCGGACTCGGTGCCCGCGACGGACGACCGGCGTGTCAACGACCGGTCTCACCGCTCCGACCTAGCACTCAAGGTCTTAGAGTGCCAACACCGTTTTAGCACTCTCCCATTGAGAGTGCAAGGTCGCACCCCGACGCGGGAACCTTCGCAAACGGCACCGCCCCGCCACAGCTTCTTACCCGTGCGAAACACTGATGTAGTCGCGCCGCACGACCGCGGCGACTAGCCTGCCCGCAGTAAAGGGCGTTTCGGCCCGGTGCCGCCGTGCGCCAAGACCGCCGAACGGACCACCGATAGACGGAGGAACCACTCGATGACAGTGCCCGACCGGCTGACCGCCGCGAGGAGGCGAGACCCCGGCGCTACGCGGCGCCCATGGTTCGCACGTGTCGCCCTCACGCTCTTGTTCACGATGGTCGCGGGGGTGTTGGCCGGGTTGGCCGGCACCGTCGCCACCGCGGCGCCGAAGACCCCGGCATCGAAGACCGCGCCGAAACCGGCGCCGCAAGAGGACACCGTCCGTGCCTTCGGCGTCCTGCGCGACGGGACCAAACGCCTGTCCGACGTCAAGGTCGAGGCCCGCAACGACGCCGGGAAGACCGTCGGCAAGGCCAAGTCGTCGGACACCGGGGCCTGGGAGATCAACCTCGTGCCCGGCAACTACACCGTCGTCCTGGACAAAGCCACGCTCCCCAGCGGCGTCGAAGTCCAGGAGTCCGAGATCAAGGTGACTCTCACCGAGGGCAGCGACCGTCCGGTCCTCTTCTCCTTCGGGGCCAAGCGCGCCAGCGCCGACATCTCATCGGCGGCGAAACTGACCCGCCTGGCCATCGACGGCATCCGGTTCGGCCTCATCATCGCCATCACCGGCGTCGGGCTGAGCCTGATCTTCGGTACCACCGGCCTCACCAACTTCGCCCATGGCGAGCTGGTCACCCTCGGCGCCGTGATCGCCTGGGCGATCAACGTCAAACTCGGCCTTCAGTTGATCCCCGCGACCGTGCTCGCCGTCGTCGCCGGTGTCGGCATCGGCATCCTCAACGAACTCGGCATTTGGCGGCCCCTTCGACGACGGGGAGTCGGTCTCGTCGCGATGCTCGTCGTGTCGATCGGTTTAGGGCTGATCCTGCGCTATCTGATCCTCATCTTCTTCTCCGACCGCTCCAAGCCGTTCGACGACTATCAGATCCGCAAGCAGATCGGCTCCGGCGCCTTCGCCATCACGCCGGTGAACCTGTGGTGCATCATCATCAGCCTGGTGACGATCCTGGCCGTCGCGCTCATGTTGCAGAAGACGCGCATCGGCAAGGCGATGCGCGCGGTCGCCGACAACCGTGACCTCGCCGCGTCGTCGGGGATCAACGTCGACCGCGTGATCCTGTTGGTGTGGGCACTGGCCGGCGGCCTGGCCGCCCTGGGCGGCGTGCTCTTCGCCGTGTCCGAGCTGGGCGGGCGCGTCCAGTGGGAGATGGGCTTCAAGCTCCTGCTCCTCATGTTCGCCGGCATCACACTGGGCGGGCTCGGCAATGCGTACGGCGCCCTGCTGGGCTGCGTCATCGTCGGCCTCGTCGTCCAGCTCTCCACCTTCTGGATCAGTCCCGACCTCAAGTACGTCGGCGGACTGCTGATCCTGATCGTCGTACTGACCATCCGCCCGCAGGGCATTCTCGGCTCACGAGCAAGGATCGGCTGACATGGACCTCATCGCTGCCCTTCAAATCGCGCTCGCGCAGCTCGTCGGCCCGTCGGCGATCTTCTACGCGCCAGGCAGCGCAGTCGGCGACCGCAACACCCGTT
>CAZVVS010000619.1:0-2576 GCA_964630585.1 uncultured Gordonia sp. | reverse complement strand
GCGGCGCGAAGAACCGCGCCTGCGCCCCAGTCGCGTCGTCGGCATCGACCGCGTGAATCGTGTTATCGGGCGCCACCAACACCGTCACCGGCGCATCAAACGTCACCGTCGGCTCAGCACCAACGGTCTGCGCATCAGCGGCCACAAACGAGCTCAACGCCGACGCCGATACCACACCGGTACTCGTCACCGAGCGCTGCGCAGCCTCAGCCGGTACGCCGACGTTGAAGCCGTTCACCGACGCCACGTCCGACACAGCGGTGTCGACGACCAGATTGGTCTCGGTCCCCGAAGCATCCTCCCCACGCTCGCCATCACCGAGATCCTGACGCTTGGTATCGATCCGCGCACCAGTCTCCCGACCAGCCGCCCACAGCGCCGCCAGATTCGCCGCACTCTCACCACCAACCGCAGCCGCACCACCAAGCACCGGCGCCGCCAACAACGACGCCATCGTCGAACCCACCGACTTCTTCTCCGCAGGCCTGGCCGACTTCGCCTCCGACGCCGAATCACCATCCGAGGCGAACGCCGTCGGCGCCACCGCCTGACCCGACGCCGCCGGCGCCAACGCCGCCGCCACCTGAGCCGACCGCGCGGCCCGCGCCGCCGTCACACCCTCCGCAGTCGCATCCGCACCCGCCGTCGACCACCGATGCCGCGTCGACCCCGCAACACCGCCGTTTCCGGCCTGCCCCGACGAGGAACGACCAAACACCGACCCCCCGCCCGAACCCGAATCACCATTGCCCGCTGTGCCGTTGCCCGTGCCGGGCCGACTGCCCGACCCGAACACACCACCGGGCGAGGCCTTGTGACCCGGGAACGAGAACCCACCACCACGACGCGCCGACCCCGACTCACCAGCCGCCGCACCCGAACCATCAGAGGCACCCGGCACCTGCTGCGCACCCGAACCATCAGAGGCACCCGGCGCCACCGGCGCCCCACCATTGCCGCCCCACGAGTTCCCCCGGCTACCGCCCCACGAATTGCCGGTGTTGCCGCCCCAACTCCGCGCCGCACCACCCCACCGGCTACCGCTACCGGTCGACCCTTGAGTTCCCGAACCCTGCGCACCAGCCCCCTGGCCGTCGCCCGCAGCGGCGCCGTCACCAGAACCGGCCGTACCCGCACCGCGGCTACCCGTGCCCTTGGTCCCATAGCCCGAACCCGAACCCGCACCCCGACTACCCGTGCCCTTGGTCCCATACCCCGAACCCGAACCCGCACCCCGACTACCCGTGCCCTTCGTACCGAAACCCCGACTCGCAGCACTACCACCGGCACTGCTACCGGAGCCGGCACCACCACTGCTACTGGCACTGCCACCCGAACCGCCCGACCCACCGGACCCGCCCGATCCACCCGGGCTCGCTGTCGCCGACCCTCCGCCCAACAACGCCAGGCTGATACCAGCCGCTGCAGCAATGACCTGGACACGACGCTTCGAGATGTTTGCCATCGGGGCAGATTAGAACCTGTTCTACAAGCAAATTTGCAGAATCGATTTACTCGTTATTACTGGGTCGTTCGACCAAGCAACGAATTCGCTGGTAGGACTGTGATTTGGACCACAGGCGGGACCTTAGTCCCGGCCAATTGTCGTAAACGCGCAGGTTTCGGCTATTCGTCGTCCAGGGCCACCAGGAACCGGGTCACCGCGGCGTTCGTCTCCGTCGGATGGGTCAGATTGGCCGCATGCCCACCGCCGGGGACAAGCACGAGCTCGGCCCCCAACGCCTCGGCGAGCGCCGCGCCGCTCGCGACGTCGATCGCCGCATCCGCGTCGCCGTGGACAACGATCGCCGGGATGGTGATCTCGCCCAGGCGAGACGTCACGTCGTCCTCCCTGCTGACCAGGGTGTCGAAGGCCTGGCGCACCCGCTCGACGGGCTTCGCCCGCCACTTGTCCTGCCAGGCAGGCGTGCCCTCCCAGCCTGCGCCGAGGATGATGGTCGCCACGATGTCAAGCAGTTCCTGCGGCGGCCCGTCCTCACCTCCCCACAGCTCGAGCAACTGCGTGTAGGCGGCGACTTTCTCCGGGTCCTCCACGCCGGACTGGGTGTCGAGCAGCACCAGCGCCCGTACCCGTTCGGGGTAGGCGAGTGCCGCGCGCAGCGAGAGATAGCCGCCCTGCGACATCCCGGCCAGCACCGCGCGCTCGATGCCCAGATAGTCCAGCAAACCGACCAAGTCTGCCGCTGAGTCCCAATAGGTGAACCGGTCTTCGGACGTCACCGTCGACCCGTGGGCCCGCTCGTCCCAGGTGATGCACCGCCAGCTATCACGCAGCGCTTCGATCTGCGGTGCGAACATCTCGTGGTCCATGTACAAACCATGGGAAAAGATGATCGCGGGGCCGTCGCCCCCGGAATCCTCGTAGTACAGTTCTTGCCCGTTGACCTCTGCGATTGCCACAACTAACGGTAAGACTCCCGCGCAGCGAGGACATACAGAATCGACAGACCTCAGGCACTCGCCTTCAACACGAGTTCCATGAGCTTCTTGGGCCCGTCACACGGATCACCCGACGGCGGACCCGTCCGGCGCAACCGGTGCCTGGGTGGCGGTGC
>CAZVVS010000618.1:0-2585 GCA_964630585.1 uncultured Gordonia sp. | reverse complement strand
ATTTGACCCCCCCCCTTTTTTTCATATAACCTTTTAATTAAAAAATACCTAATTTGGTTTTTTTCGCTTAATTAAGCTGTGGTGTGTCCTTGTTGATCGTAATATCGTATCAGTATATGTCCATCAGGTAGTTGTCCATAAAGTACACCAGGTTGGTCAGGAGGTGCGTACCAGTTCTTGCCTATTAATCTCTCCATATTCTGTCTTGCAGAGTTATCCAGATTACTACCATTATTATCCAAGTAAGGCCCCGATTGTGTAACTAAAGGTTTATTTTTCATTGTTGGAATCACGGAAAGTTTTGGTTTGTGTTTTTTAAACAAGAGACACACAAAAACAGGCACGAGCAACCCTATCATCGCGAAATTAACTATAATTTTTTTATCCATAGCCCTTTTTTAGACCCTGTAATAGATAAACATATGGAATCACAAGATAGCACTACAACCTTCAATACTTCTTCTAGCCCGTATAGAATACACTCACGCATAGAAAGAGCGTTTTTAGGTGGCGCTACATCAGCGGCGTTTATTCTATTTTTTAAATACATAACAGATATATTTATATTCCCTTACAACATGAACTCTGTGGCATTTCTATTTGCAACTGTTTTTGTGTTCTCATTTTTCTCAATTTATTTATTATTTTAGAAAGTAAGGAAACAAATAAATGGAAGCGGGGTTAAATACACCAAAGACAAATACCAACAAATGGAACAGAACAGATATAAAAGAATATGAAAATGTTAGCAATGGCTCTTTATATTGGTTATATATACGGCAGCAATGTGACTATACAAGCACTGATTTAGTGGAACTCTCAGGTTGTGGATACGGCCCAGTAACAGCGTTTTTTATGAGACGGAAAAATCCTTACCAATCAGAAATAAAAAAGAACCCGTTTTTGGATAGGCTCTTTGCGATGGGGGTTGAAGGAGAAAAAAAAAGCCTAGAAGATTTTGCTACAACATACAGACAGTTGAATGTGTCAGAGCCTTATATCGTAACATTTAATATGGGCATATTTCATATTGGAAGCTCGTGCGACGGTTTTATAAGGAACGACAAAGGTCGTATTGTATGTCCAATAGAGGTTAAAACAGTCACGCGCAGTGTTTGTAGCAAGCGTTATAGTTTATCCCACATTGTGGTTAAATACAGATGGATTGTACAATGCTTTTTGGAGGCATTCGCTTTGGGTATTAAAATAGCTTTGCTGATTATATATAACAGACATATGAATACTCAATCAGTTGTGCTGCTACATTTTTCAGATTTATTTGTTTCAGAGTTCTGGAATATTATGGAAGACCGAATGTTATACGGAACAGAACTATATGACAATTACGAAACTACGCCTGAAGCTAATATACCAAACCGATTCCGAAAGTCTATATTTGACCAGCAAGCGTCCCGGCTTTCCGAATGCATTACTGCAGAAACAGGTGTAACAAACTTAATAATGCCTACATATAACTCCCCACTTGTGACTGTTATATGCGAAATTTTTAATAACAGTGATACTGGAAAATGCGACGAAATTTTCCAATCTATATCAAGTTTGTTTCCGGCATCTGATGCAAAACCGCTTATAATTTTTCAAAAATAAATAATTTTTTTTTTAATCTAATCAACAGATCACATAGTTGGTTTTAACAATGAATACTTTAAATTCTGTGCAATTCAGTAATTTCTTTGGTGGTAAAAAAAAACTTACCAGAGCACTTGAGAAACAGCGCAGAAAGCTATCGAAAGAACAAGGAGGTGGTCCTCTGAAGGGACGTCCACCTTCTCAACATATGAATTTACCGACACCATCTGACCCTTTAAGCCAGGACACGCTTATTAAATTATTCACGCCCAAGGATCGTGACAATAAGATCCTTATGTTGGATAACATGGCTAAAATGCGTAGTCGCGTAGAATCAAGCAATCTTAGTGCTTCAAAAAAAGCAAATCTTTTGTTAGCAATGGATTGGCATTCCGTTGTTTTGCAACGAAAAGAAATGTCAACTGAGCCGGGTCGTGTGCGTTTTGAAATGTTTATGCGTTGGTTATTAGGAATATACGAACACGCAGCAAGAACAAACAAAAATGCCTCAATAAAAGATGCACTTGCCAATGGAGGGTTTTGTACACACGGTAACTTACAGGCACCGGAGATTCGTGATTACATAGCAGTGTGGATGACTGCATATGAGGAGTTTGTCGTCGAGATAGCAAGATTGAAAATGGAAGGCCCCGGAACTACATTGGAGGATCATCTTAAATACTGGCATTTATTTATAGAACACAAAGACCAACCGGATGCGTGGCATAATACATTTATACGCGGGTTAGATCACTATGTGTTCTTAGGATTGAAACGGAACCAGCAAAAAAGAAACATGACAAAGGCTATGGTGCGCCGGCATTTTGGATGGGATGGACACTCGATGAGAGATGACAGTAGAAGCGGCACTAACTGGTTCAGAGGGTCAGGATTGCGGTTAGGCGGAGGCGGTGGCGGTGGCGGTGGTGGCGGCGGAGGAGGCGGTGGCGGTCGAGGCGACGAACCAACAAGATAGGAAGAGCACACCTAAGAAC
>CAZVVS010000617.1:0-2590 GCA_964630585.1 uncultured Gordonia sp. | reverse complement strand
CGCGAACTGGCCATGGGCCGACACGTTCCACCAAGCCCTCACGGCGCTACGCGCCTGTCCATGGCCATGAGAAAGTCCCCACTGATGGCCAGTTGAGGTCCCCGCTGGTGGCCACGAGAAGTCCCCGTTGGTGGCCAGTGGAAGTCCCCGTTCCTCGCTGAAGCATCCACGCGGAGTGTCCCTCGGCCGGTGACGGTGGCGGTGCCTACCAACACCGCTCCGACCGAGGGACTGCTCTATGAAATCAGTGAGGGAACGTATGGACATCAACGCGGCCTACCGAGAGGTGGGCACGTATCGAGGCGCGGCCGAGATGTGCGGCACGACGCCCAAGACAGTGAAGCGAGCGGTGCTACGCGCCGAGCGTGACGAGAACACCGAACCGGAGGTGGTGGCGCACAACTACGACGAGGTCCGCGATCTGGTCGCGGCGCGGGTCGCCAAGACGCATGGTCGGATCTCGGCGAAGCGGTTGCTGCCGGTCGCGGTCGCGGACGGCTATGACGGTTCGGCTCGCAACTTCCGGCGGCTCGTCGCGCAGGAGAAGGCGGCGTGGCGTGCCGGTCATCACCGCGGCCGCCGGCCGGGGGTGTGGGCCCCGGGGGACATGCTGGTCATCGATTGGGGAGAGATCGGCCCGCTGTTCGTGTTCTGCGCGGTGCTGGCGTGGAGTCGGTGGCGGTTCGTGTCCTTCGCCGACAACCTCGGCGCCGACACCACGTTCGGGGCGTTGGCCGCCTGCTTCGAGGACCTCGGGGGCGTGCCCAAGACCGTGTTGTCGGACCGGATGGGTTGCCTCAAGGGCGGCACCGTGGCCGGCGTCGTGGTCCCCACTGCGAGCTACGTGCGCTTCGCGACGCACTACGGGTTCCGGCCCGACTTCTGCGAGGGCCGCGACCCCGAATCGAAGGGTCTGGTCGAGAACCTCGTGGGCTACGTGAAGTCTGATCTCATGATCCCCAACGAGCTCACCGTCGCCGACTTGGCCGCCGCGAACGAGGCGGGGCGGGCGTGGATGGCCGAGGTCAACACCGTCGAGCACTCCCAGATCGTCGCGGTCCCGGCTGAACGGCTGGTCACCGAACTCGGGTTGCTCGCGCCGTTGCCGTCGCTGCGGGCCCAGATCGGCAAGCTCGTGATGCGCAAGGTCGACCGGTTGAGTTGCGTGCGCTTCGGTTCGGCCCGCTACTCGGTCCCGACCCGCCACATCGCCAAGCAGGTCGAGGTCCGCGTCGTCGACGGCCGCCTCCAGGTCGTGTTCCTCGGCGCCGTCATCGCGGATCATCCCGTGGTGGCGCCCGGCGAAACGTCGATCGTCGACGCCCACTATGACGGGCCTCGCCCCGCCCCTCGTCGGGCCGTGCGCCCCAAGACCAAGGCAGAGATCGCGTTCTGTGCGCTCGGGCCCGCGGCGCACGCCTTCATCAAAGCGGCCGCGGCGGCGGGGACGACGACGCTGGGCGGCGACCTCGACGAGCTCGCCGCCCTCCACGCCGCGCACGGCACGGACGCGTTGATCGCCGCGCTCGAACGCGCCGTTACCTTCGGACGGTTCCGGGCCAGCGACGTGCGCTCCATCCTCGCCGCGGGCACCGGCGTGGCTGCGGTGACCGCGCCCGGCACCGCCCTCGTCGTGCCCCTCCCCGTCACCGCGACCCGGTCACTCGCCGACTACGCCATCGAGGAGAGCTCATGACCGCCCCCGCCGCCGTGTTGACCGGTGACCTCGACCTTGGACTGCGCCGGTTGCGCCTCGGCGCCATGCGCCGCCTCGCCCCCGAACTACTGGTCACCGCCAAGACCCAACGATGGTCACCCGAAGAGTTCCTCCGCACCCTCATCGAGGCCGAGATCGCGTCCCGCGACGCGTCGAACGCCCGGGGCCGCCTAAAACAGGCCGCGTTCCCCGTGGTCAAGACCCTCGACGAGTTCAACGTCACCGTCTCGTCGGTGAAGCCCGCCACGTTCGCGTACTTGGCCAGCCTCGAGTGGATCGCCGCCCGTGAGAACGCGTGTCTCGTCGGTCCTGCCGGCACCGGCAAGAGCCACCTCCTCGTCGCTCTCGGTCACGCCGCGGTCGAGGCCGGCCACCGGGTCCGCTACTTCACCGCGGCCGAGCTCGTCGAGACCCTCTACCGCGGGCTCGCCGACAACTCCGTCGGACGGGTCATCGACACCATCCTCAAAGCGGACCTCATCCTGATCGACGAGATCGGCTTCGCCCCGCTCGATGACAACGGCGCCCAACTCCTCTTCCGGCTCGTCGCCGCCGCCTACGAACGACGATCCCTCGGCATCGGCTCGCACTGGCCCTTCGAGGAATGGGGCCGGTTCCTCCCCGAGCACACCACCGCAGTCAGTCTCCTCGACCGGCTCCTACACCACGCCGTCATCGTCGCCACCCAAGGCGAGTCCTACCGCATGCAAGAAGCCCGCACGAGAGGAACCACCACACCCACCACCACATGAACACCCACCCCGAGGAGCGGGGACTTCCCATGGCCACCACCGGGGACTTCGACTTGGCCATTGACAGCGCCCTACCCGACTGAACGTCGTCACGCAGACCGGCGCGCTGCCACTGAATGCC
>CAZVVS010000616.1:0-2591 GCA_964630585.1 uncultured Gordonia sp. | reverse complement strand
TAGAAGGCGACGGCCTCGTCGATGTTCGAGACGTTGAGAGCGAGTTGGACACGTGCCATGGGACGGCTCCTGATAGATTCACGGTTATCGATGCACGCATCCTACCGACGTATCGATGACTGTCAATGTCAGATCGGCAGGTTCTCCAGATGAGCGCTACTCAGGCAGTTGCTACGCCCGACGTGACGTCGTGTTGTCCCGCAGTCGTGGATGCTCCGCTGTCGGAGACCGACGCTGAGTCCATGGCGGACGTATATGCGGCGCTGGGGGATCCGGTCCGGCTTCGCCTGCTCAGCTTGATCGCGGCGGCGGGCGAGCTCTGCTCGTGCGACATGGTCGAGCCGCTGGCCAAGAGCCAGCCAACGGTGAGCCACCACACGCGCATCCTCGCCGAGGCCGGGCTCATCGAGGGCGACAAGCGAGGCCGCTGGGTCCACTGGAGCATCACCGAGGCTCGCGTCGAGTTCGTGCGACGCGTCCTCGACACCTGATCAGCGCTCCGCGGGCACCAGCTCGGCGATCAGGGCGCGGATTCGGCGGTCGATCTCGTCGCGGATGGGACGGACCGCTTCGACCCCTTGGCCGGCGGGGTCCTCGAGGTCCCAGTCTTCGTAGCGCTTGCCCGGGTAGATCGGGCAGGTGTCACCGCAGCCCATGGTGATGACCACATCCGACAACCGGACGGCGTCGTCGTCGAGTTTCCTGGGGTGAGCGCCGGCGGCTCGCAGGTCGATGCCGACCTCTTCCATGGCCTTGATCACAGCGGGGTTCAGATCGTCGGCCGGCGCAGAGCCAGCGGAGCGGACCACCACCTGGTCGCCGGCGTGGTGGGCGAGCAGGGCGGCGGCCATCTGAGAACGTCCGGCGTTGTGGACGCACACGAAGAGGACCTCGGGGCGGGTGTCGGTCATGGATCGGTCTCCTTGAGAAGAAGGGGCGGGGATCACGGCGAGGTGGTCGTGAGGACGCGGATGCGATCGGTGAGCTCGTCGACGGTGGCATCGAACGCGGCCTGGGTGCCGGCCGGGACCGGGTCGGGGATCGACCAGTGCAGCCAGGTGGGGTCGGGCGCGATCTCTTCGTGTGCCTGGTCGCACACCGTGATCACCAGTGGTGGCGTCGGGTCGACCGCATCGAGGGCCCGTGGGGCGGCACCGCTCAGGTCGAGTCCGGCCCGCTGGGCGGCCGCCACCGCCCGCGGGTGGACGCGATCGGCGGGATGGGTGCCGGCCGAATCCGCAGGGTGCCCGGTTCTGCGCCGCCACAGGGCGGCGGCGAGCTGTGAGCGGGCGGAGTTCGCGCTGCACACGAACAACGCAGGCCCCCCGACGACACTCGGTCCGGGTGCGAGGCCGTCGAAGGCCTCGCGGCGCAGGTGCACGTAGCGGCGACGACCGTCGCCGCTGGACCGGGACCGCTCGATCAGTCCCACACCCTCCAGCACGTCGAGGTGGTGAGCCAACAGATTGGACTCGAGGCCGAACAGCCGTCGTAGCTCGACCGGAGCGCGGTCCGACGACGCCAACTCGTCGACGATCGCCAGCCGCACCGGATCACCGAGTGCCGCATGGCGTGCCGCACGGTCTTCGACGCCGAGTTCCCCAGAGCGGTTCACACGGCCATCATGTAGCCCAACAAGTGATGAGTCAAATATTGCTGAGTGACTGGTGTCCGTTTCGAGGCCGGCCGAGGCTCGGACTGCCGGCGGGGATCGTCGACCGGTGGCGTCGGGGTTCAGGCCTTCGCCGCCAGTGCTGCGCTGCCGATCGACGTCAACTTCCAGTGATCGCCGTCGGCGTCGATCCACCCGAGGAACTCCAGCTTCCACGTCGACCGGCCGACCAGGCCCGGCAGGCGGCCTCCCCACCGATCGGCGCTCCTGTCACAGTCCATCCAGCACTCAGCGATCTCGGCATCGGTCCTGGGACCACAGTCGCGCAGCACTTCGAGGATGCGACGTCGAGACGCCGTCAGGTGCAGTGCCACAACGTCAGACGTTGGCAGGGTCGGCTCAGGACGACCGGGCATCGAGACCTCCTTCAGACCCGCCTCAACGGCGATGAGAAATCGACACTGATCGATACAACGTGGGGAGCGTTCGAGCCATTCCCGCCACGGGCCGCGAGCATCGACCGCGGCGTGCAGATCGCATGGCCCGGCAGGACCCGACCTCAAGCCCGATCGCGTCGACGCCGGATCCAATCATCGCCTTTGTGCGATCATCGCAAGAATGCGATACTGCGGTGTGGCTGAGATCGAGCTGCATGACGAGGTCGTGGAGTGGATGGCTGCTCTCAACGAAGTCGAGTGGAACCGCGCCGTAGTGGTCGTCGATCGGCTGGTCGCGTTGGGACCGTCAGCTCGAATGCCGTTGTCGCGCAGTCTGGGCGATGGCCTGTTCGAGTTGCGGTTCACCCTCGGTCCGACAGCTCGCCGCATCACCTACCGGTTCACCAAGAACGGCCGGATCATCCTTCTGACGACTTTCCGCAAGCAACGCAACAACGAACGTACCGAGATCACCCGGGCTCGCAAGGCCGCTACCGCATGTGCGAAGCGGTACCCGTGAAGGAGACCACCATGGCCAACTA
>CAZVVS010000615.1:0-2599 GCA_964630585.1 uncultured Gordonia sp. | reverse complement strand
ACCGCTCGGTGTCGCCGGTCAACACCGCGACGTGGTTGAAGCCACTGAGCAGCACGCCGACAGTATTGCTCGCTCGTCGGCGACAGGCCCCGAAAACGGCCGCTGACCAGCGCTTACGCGCTGGTCAGGTGGTGTCGGAGGGGCGAGCGACCCCGTGAGTACACGGCCTGTCCTCAGGACGGAGTTAGCACTCAGTTAGGCGGTGTGGCTACCACGTCCAGGAGTTCCGTCAACGTCGACGAGCTCCATCTTCCGGTCGGGGCCGGCGGCTGCTCATCATACGGTGGCGGCTGCGCCGTCTTGACCCCATCACCTAGAACTCGGGCACGGGGGTCCCGCCTCAGCTGGGCTGCGACGAAGTCCATCGGAAGTGCTGGTCCCGTCGCTAGTTCGACAACTGCCACCGTGTCTCCGCCGACGTCTGTGAGGACGCCCTCGTCGGCCCATCCGATTAGGTGGGAGTCGTTGAGTCGCCGAACGGATCCGTCGGAGTACCGCCAGGCGCACTGCGCCGGCTGAGCCGTCCACAGAGCACCCTCCGTGAGGGAGTGCTCTGCCCATCCGTCGGCGTAGTAGAGCTGGCCAGCCGTGAACATCGCCGACGAGTTGAAGAGTCCGAACGCGTGGTGGACACGATCGGTGAACTGCCGGACCAGCAGGTGACGGGGCCTCGCTTGGAGGAGGGATCCCGGCTGGACCTCTGTCCTCATCCGGACCTCGGGCACCGACAGACCCTCGGGTTGGGTGACGACCCGCTCTTCGCCGAACATGTGCCCGTAGTCGAGAGTGACGTCCTCGAGGCGCACAAGCGCCAGGTCGACCTCGGCGGGACCTCGGAGGTCGAACCTCTCCCAGAACCAGGCGAGGTACACGAGGTGCGCGTGGGCAGCTCGAGCGACGGTGTATGTGGAGAGCAGGGAGCCGAGGCCGACGCCGAACCCGGCTGCGCCGTCGCGGTGAAGGCGAAGGAGCGACGTCGGATGGAAGTCAGGATGCGCTCGGTCATCGCCGGCGAACCCTTGCGCCCACCGAAGCATCCTTCGAGCCGTACTGTCGATCCCCCACATGTTGATGTGCGCAGCTGCTGGTCCCCCGACCGGAACCATGTCCTCCGGGATGAGCGCCCCTGGGTCGAAGATCTCTCGCAGTGGCTCTTGCGGCAACGCAGAGACGATGCACCAGGCACCCTCGTAGGTCCCAGCCGCCATCGGGAGATGGTGCTCCGTCCAGATGCGAGGTCGGTGCTCTGAGGCCCTCAAGGCGAGGGCATAGGCGTCCCGGACCTGCTGCTCGCTCATAGGGGATGTGCGGGTCCCGGCTCGACTGAAGTATCTAGCTTCGCCGTAGCCCTCAACCATCACGGGCCCGAGCGGCGACCGCTCGACATCCACGACCAGAACGAATCCGCCAGCAGCGCACGGCACCGACGAGTACTCGACCAACAGGGGTGGCGATGTGCCGTCCTGCACGATGTCCTCGAGACGGCCGACGAGTGTGGCGTCCTCGAGCGGGGTCACCTCGCCGGCCGCGGGCGGGTCTTGGTCAGTCTCAGCGATGCCGAAGACAACCGTGCCGCCTCCCCCGTTGGCCATGCCCGTCAGGTCCTTCAGCGCTTCGCGTCGCTGATCTCGCTTGTCGAGGTGGAGCTCCATCTTGTACTCGAGCCGCTGCCCCTCAGGAATTGCAGAGTCGACCAGGGCAACCAGATCCGCTTCGGAGCGAAGCCGCATCAACGGCCACCCTCCAGACGACCTGTCTCCCGGGCCCATGCCTCCACGTCGGGCCAGTCCCAGGCCGGCTGCCCCGACACCGTCCACCGAGGCTCCGGGAGGAGCTTCCGCACCCGCCAGGCTCCGGCCGTCTGACGCTTCACGCCGAGGCGGTCTGCGATCTCGGCTAGGCCGACGGGGTCGCATTGTCTATCGGCAGTTGACACCCTTCACCCCCGGGCTGTAGGTTGCCGATTGACAGTAACAGCAGTGGCCCGGGCGGTGGTGGAACACCCCCGGGCCTGACCGGAACCCTCTGGAGGTCCCGATGCCCAGCAACCCTACGCCCACCCTGGGACCGCCTCGGCGGATCCGCCAGGAGCTTGAGGAGGTGCGGCCGCCACGGCTGGCCGGTCTCCTCGCCGCCGGCGGTCCGCTCGCCCCACTCGTCGAGGACGGCCGGCGATGACCAGGCCCGACGTCGACAAGTTGCTACAGCACATCGACCGCCTCGAGGACCTCCTCGCCGGCATCGAGGCCCTGGCCAAGCGCAAGGGCGACCCCTTCGACCTGAGCGGGTGGCATGGAGATCTCGGCGAGCGCAGCGTGCGCCTGGCCGGACAGCTCGAGAGCCGGTTGACCTGCATCGTCGCTCTGGCCGACGTCGAGAAGGTCCACCGCTACGTCGATGGGATCGACAGGTGACCGGGGACCGTGGCCACCTGGCCCGCGTGCTCGAGCAGCTCGCCGACCTCGAGCCGGCCGTGGCCAACACCCTCTCGCTCCTCGCCTGGCGGGCGCTCGAGCTCGTGGACGACGGATCGGACCCGTCCCCGCTGGTGCAGGCGTTCCGGGACCGGTGGGCGCCCGGGCTGAACGAGGCCACCGCG
>CAZVVS010000614.1:0-2637 GCA_964630585.1 uncultured Gordonia sp. | reverse complement strand
TGTGCCTGGACGAGACCGGAACGGTCACCGTCGAACGCGTCGCCGAACTGTTGGGCACGGATCCCGCTCACGCCCGCCGCCAGCTCGGCGAACTGGTCTACGACGAGCCCGCCACGAACCGGCTCGTCCCGGCATCGGAGTACCTGTCCGGCAACGTCAGGGCCAAGCTCGACACCTGCCATAACGCCGAAGACCCCGACGGCCGCTACCGACCCAACATCGCAGCCCTGGAACGCGTGCTGCCTCGCCAGCTCGAGCCGACCGAGATCACCGCGCGGCTCGGCGCACCGTGGATACCCAGCCGCGACATCGAACAGTTCTGCCGCGAAGTCCTCGACGCCAGCGTCGACGTCGAGCACCTCCCACAGCTCGGCAACTGGTCAGCGCGGCTGCGCGACGGCAGCCGGCGCAGCGTCGCCCTGTCCTCGGAATGGGGCACCGGCCGCGCCGACGCGGTCACGCTGCTCGACGCGGCGCTCAACCAGCGGCTCCACACCGTCACCGACGCCACTGACGACGGAAAGCGGGTCCGCAACGACGCCGAGACCCTCGCAGCGCGCGACAAGCAAGAGGCCCTCACCTCCAGGTTCTCGACGTGGGTGTGGGAGGAACCCGCACGGGCCAGCCATCTCGCTGGCCGCTACAACGAGCTGTTCTCCTCCACCGTCCTCCCGAACCACGACGGCGACCACCTGACCCTCCCCGGCCTCGCCGGCACCTTCACCCCCCGCCACCACCAGCGTGCCGCAGTCGCACGCATTCTCACCGACGGCCGCGCGCTGCTCGCCCACGCAGTCGGCGCCGGCAAGACCGCCACCATGGTCATGGCCGCGATGGAGCTACGCCGACTCGGCTCCGCGTCCAAGCCAGCAGTGGTCGTCCCGAACCACATGCTCGACCAGTTCTCCCGCGAGTGGCTCCAGCTGTACCCGACCGCACGCATCCTCGTCGCCGACCGCGACCGGCTCTCCAAGGCCCGGCGCAAGGAGTTCGTCGCCAGGGCAGCGACCGGCGACTGGGACGGCATCGTGTTCACCCAATCCGGGTTCGCGCGGCTTCCCCTCGGCCGCGAGCTGATGACCGACTACCTCGGCGAGGAGATCGCCACCGCTCGCACCGCCCTCGACGGCTCGAAGGACGGCAAAGGGCTGTCGGTCAAGAAGCTCGAGCGGCGCATCGCCCAGATGGAAGAGACCTACAAGCGGCTCCTCTCCGAACACACCAAGGACGACGGCGTCCGCTTCGAGGAGACCGGCATCGACTACCTCTTCGTCGACGAGGCGCACGCCTACAAGAACCGACGCGTCGACTCCAGCATCGACGGCGTCGCCAACACCGGCTCCCAACGCGCCCAAGACCTCGACTCCAAGCTGTGGGCGCTGCGCCGGAGGCACGGCCCCCGGGTCGTCACCTTCGCGACGGCGACCCCGGTCGCGAACTCGATGGCCGAGCTGTGGGTCATGCAGTCCTACCTGCACCCCGACCTGCTCGCCAGCGTCGACCTCCGAGCCTTCGACGCGTGGGCCGCGAACTTCGGTCGCACCCACACCGCCCTGGAGCTCGCACCCGACGGCGCGTCCTACCGGATGCAGACCAGGTTCGCCCGGTTCCAGAACGTCCCCGAGCTGCTCACCCTCTACCGGCAAGTCGCCGATGTCCGCACCCACGACGACCTCGACCTCCCCGTCCCCGCGCTTGTCGACGGTCAGGCGGAGACCGTCGTCGTCGAACCCAGCAACGTCCTCGTCGACTACGTCGCCGACCTCGCCTCACGAGCGGAGCGCATCCGCAACCGGGCCGTCGATCCCAGCGAGGACAACATGCTGAAGGTCACCGGCGACGGCCGCCGCGCCGCACTCGACCTCCGACTCGTCGGCGAAGCGCCACCCTCCGAGGGCGGCAAGCTGACGGTGGCCGCCCAGCGGATCGCCGCAATCCACCACGCCACACGCGACCACCGCTACACCGACGACAGCAACCAGCTCACCCTCCGACCAGGCGCCCTGCAGCTCGTGTTCTGCGACGTCTCCACCCCCGCGGCCGAGGGATGGAACGCGTACGACGAACTCCGTGCTCAGCTCGTCCGCCGCGGCGTCGACCACGGCTCGATCCGCTACATGCAAGACGCCAAGACCGACATCGCCAAAGCCAAGCTCTTCGCAGCGTGCCGGGACGGCACAGTCGCGGTCCTCATCGGCTCCACCGAGACCATGGGAGTCGGCACCAACGTCCAAACCCGCGCCATCGCCATGCACCACCTCGACGCGCCATGGCGACCCGCCGACATCGAACAACGAGACGGCCGCATCCTCCGCCAAGGCAACCAGAACCCCGAAGTCCGCGTGCTTCGCTACGTCACCGAGGGCAGCTTCGACACCTACATGTGGCAGACATTGGAAAGGAAGGCGGCGTTCATCGCGCAGGTCACCCGCGGCGACCTCCCTGATCGCGACGTCGACGACATCGGCGACCAAGCCCTGTCCTTCGCCGAGGTCAAAGCACTCGCCACCGGCGACCCCCTCGTGCTCGAGAAGGCCGCCGTCGACGCTGACGTCGCCCGGCTCACCCGCCTCGAACGCGCCCACCACGACGACCAGCACCGACTCCGACGCACCTACGACACCGCCACACATCGCG
>CAZVVS010000613.1:0-2647 GCA_964630585.1 uncultured Gordonia sp. | reverse complement strand
CGAGCTGGGAGGCCCACCGGCCGACGAGCCGAGCGCGGAGTTCGGGCCCGGTCTGGATCGCCGGGCCAAAGCCGGCCTGATCGCCCTCGCCGCGCTGGCGATCGGACTCGGGATCGCGCTCGCGCTGATCCTCGCCGACCCCCCGACGGAGAAGATCCTGGTCACCTCGACCTCGACCACCACCAAGACCGAGACGCCGACCACGACCACGGTGACGACGTCGACGATCGTGACGACCTCGACGACGACCACCCGCACCGACTCGACCACCACCGAGACGACGACGACCCCGCCGTCGACCTCCACCACGACGACGACCGTCACCGCCCCTTAGGGCGGCGGGGCCCCCGGGACCGCGAGCGCGCCGGTCGGCCGCCGCGACCTGCCGTCACGTCGTCAGTAGTCGCCCCCGAGGAGATCGGGTAGCGCCGCCCGATGGTCGGCGCACCGGGCCGCCTTTAGGTTCGCGCCCATGCCCAATCAGCCCGAAGCTCAGCCCGATCGACCCGACCAACCGGACGCTCAGAAGCCCCGCCGGTTTCCGACCGCGTTCACCGTCCTCGCGCTGGTCTTGCTGGTCGTCTGGGGACTCTCGTTCGTGATCCCCTCCGGCACCTACGACGTGAACCCGAAGACCGGCGGCCCGATCCCCGGCAGCTACCACGAGCTGCCCTCGTGCAGCGATGCCCCCGACGGTGAGCGCTGCGCGAACAAGTCGTTCATCCACCAGTTCAACAAGCTGTGGGCCGCGCCGACCAACGGGCTGTACGGAATCGAGAACGGCAAGGGCAACGTCGACGTCGACAACGTCGGCTTCCTGTACGGGGCGGCGCAGATCTTCCTCTTCGTGCTCGCGATCGGTGCGTTCATCAGCGTGACGATGAAGACCGGGTCGATCCAGGCCGGCATCGGGCGGCTCGCCCTGCGATTCCGCCACAGCCCGACGATCCTCATCGTCGTCTTGATGACGGTCTTCGCCATCGGTGGCACGACCGAGGGAATGTGGGAGGAGACCCTGGGCTTCTTCGCGCTCCTCGTCCCCTTGGCGCTCGCCCTCGGTTTCGACCGGGTGACCGGCGCGGCGATCATCTTCCTGGGTGCCGGGACCGGCGTGCTCGCCTCGACCGTGAACCCGTTCGCGACGGGCGTTGCATCCGATGCCGCCGGCATCGACGTCGGCGATGGCATCGGGCTGCGCGTCGTGATGCTCTTGGTCTTGGTGCCCGTGGCGATCGCCTTCGTGCTGCGCTACGCGCACCGGGTCCGAGCCGACGCCTCCAAGTCCGTGCTCGGGCCTGAAGGCCTGACCAGCGGCGGGCTGAGGATGGCGGACGAGGCCATCGGCGACGTTGAACCGCTCACCGGGCGCCAGAAGGCGATCCTCGGCCTCTTCTTCTCCGCCTTCGCGGTGATGATCTACGGGTTCATCCCGTGGAACGACATCTGGGACACGATCTTCAACGCCGAGTTCCCGCTGCCGACGTTCACGGCCTTCTACTTCGCCCAGGCGACCGTCCTCTTCTTCGTCATGTCGGTGGTGATCGGGTTGGTCGCCAAGCTCGGCGAGAAGGGCACCGTCGAGGCGATCGTTGCCGGCGCCGGCGAGTTCCTCGGGCCGGCGCTGATCATCGTCTTGGCGCGCGCGGTCACGATCGTGATGAAGAACTCCTACATCACGGACA
The DNA here is from genome assembly GCA_964630585.1 of uncultured Gordonia sp. Lineage (GTDB taxonomy): Bacteria > Actinomycetota > Actinomycetes > Mycobacteriales > Mycobacteriaceae > Gordonia. Next base: position 965 of record CAZVVS010000613.1, on the reverse strand, counting down.
CGATCCTGCACTGGTGCGAGAACGCGGTGACCAGCACCACCGGCGGGATCTTCGCCTCGATCGCCTTCCTCGTGAACATGCCGATCGCGTTCCTCGTCCCGTCGTCGTCCGGGCACGCCGCGCTCGTGATGCCGATCCTGGCGCCGCTCGCCGACTTCGCCGATGTCCCGCGGTCGCTGTCGGTCACCGCGTTCCAATCGGCGTCGGGCCTCGTGAACCTGATCACGCCGACCTCCGCTGTGGTCATGGGCGGTCTGGCCCTCTCGCGCGTCGGCTATGACCGCTACCTGCGCTTCGTCCTGCCCTACTGCGCGATCGTGGTGATCATCGTGATCGCCTTCATGTTCATCGGCACGGTGGTCTAGTGCCCGCCGCGCTGCCACCGATCCGGAACCGAGGGAGTGCGAAATGTCTTTGAGCGTCGATTCGGAGGTCGGGCGGCTGCGCAAGGTGATCGTCCACCGCCCCGGGCTCGAGCATCAGCGATTGACGCCGGCGAACGCCGAGGAACTGCTGTTCGACGACGTGATCTGGGTGCGCAAGGCAAAGCGCGAACACGAGGCGTTCGTCGAGTTGATGCGCGAGCGCGGCATCGAGGTGTTCGATGCCGAGGACCTGCTCGCCGAAACCCTCGATGTGCCCGCGGGCAAGGAATGGATCCTCGACCGCGTGCTCGACGAGCGCGAGGTCGGCCAGTACCTCGCCCGGAGCGCGCGCGAGCTGGCGGCAGAGTCCGCCTCGCCCGACCTTGCGAACTTCCTCATCGGCGGGGTCACCAAGCAGGACATCGCCACCGGGGCGGGGCTCTTCTACAACGCGGCCGAGCCGCTCGACATGGTCCTCCCCCCGCTGCCGAACTTCCTCTTTCAACGCGATCCGTCGTCGTGGATCTACGGCGGCGTGACCCTGAACCCGATGACGAAGCCGGCGCGGCGGCCGGAGACCGCGTTCATGGAGGCGATCTA
>CAZVVS010000612.1:0-2652 GCA_964630585.1 uncultured Gordonia sp. | reverse complement strand
GTCGTCTCCAGTCGGCACGAGCCGATGTGGAGGCAGCGAGTCGCGCCGCAGCGCGCGCTGCGTCGTTCGAACGAACTGCGCCCGCCGCTCGCGGCGCCGGACAGCGGGCCGCTCTCGCTGAGCTCGACGCGCGCGGCTACCGGTGTAGCTCGCTGGTCGTCAGCATCGACACCGGAACGTTCGCCCCAGATGCCACGGTCGGGGCAACCGTGTCGTGCACCGTGCAGCTCGCTGATGTCACCGGCATGGGACTCCCGTCGAGCCACACGATGAGCGCCACATTCAACGAGCCCATCGACCGTTTCCGGGGCACACGATGAGGCGCACCGACGAACGTGGGACCGTGACCGTGTTCGTGGTCTCCATGACAACCGCACTGCTGCTGGTCGCCGGACTCGTGTTCGACGGCGGCCGAATCATCGCGGCGAACCGGGAAGCCGACGCAGTAGCCGGTGCCGCCGCCCGAGCCGGAGTTCAGGGCCTCGACGAATCAGGGATCCGCTCCACCGACGGCGCGCCGATCCTTGCGCCCGAGGCGATCCGCCGCGTCCAGCGATACCTCGCCTCGACCGACTACCAGGGCACCGCGACGGTCAGCGGCGAGACGGTGTCGGTCGAGGTCCACCGGCCGCAGACGCTCGCCATCTTGTCCCTCGCCGGACTCGCAACATCCGACATCACCGGCACCGGCAGCGCCCGGGCCGTGCGCTCCGTTGGGGAGAACCCATGAACCAATCGAGGCCGTCCACCTTCCGCCGATCGCTGGTCGCTGTCGGTTCGATCATCACCGGCGTGCTGCTCGTCGTCGGAGTTCCGATCGCTCTGTGGCGAATGGTCGGGTGGCCGCTGCCCACCACGGTCCCGACACCGGGCGACATCGGCAAGGCGCTCTCTCGCTCCACGGTGTCCGACACTGTCATCCTCAAGGCGCTCGCGCTGGTGGGGTGGGTCGCCTGGCTTGCCCTCGTGCGGTCACTCGTCATCGAGATCGGGGCGCGGCTGAGCGGGCGGCCGGCACGCACGATGCGGTTCGCCGGCCCGTTCCAGGACGTGGCCCGCCGACTCGTCACTGCGGCGTCGCTCCTCACCGTCACGGCGTCTCCGTTGATGACGCCAAACCCAGCACTTGCAGGGGTCGGCGCACCGGCGCTCATCGTTGAGCGGGCACCACTTCTTGTGGGGGCAGCGGTTTCGAAGACTGCGACTGTCACTGTCCATCAGGCACCGATAGCGCCGCCGTCCGCATCGAGTTCTACCTATTCAGTCCAACGACGAGACTCGCTCTGGCGAATCGCCGAGTGCCAACTCGGCGACCCACTGCGGTGGCGCGAGATCTGGGATCTCAACCGCGGGCGGGAGTTCGACGGCGTCGCCTTCACCGACGCGAATCTGATCCGGCCTGGCTGGGTGCTCGATCTTCCACAGTCGCTCGTCCCGGTCGCGCCGGAACAGGACGACTCGCCCGGGCCCGTCAAGCCGCCCGCCACAGCCGAGGCGCCCACCTCGATCGAAGTCGCCACCACGACGGAGCCGACCTCATCGGAGAGCGAAGGCGCGGGAGCGACCGCCGCTCCTGACCTCGCCACGTCCACGTCGGTTACTTCTACCCCGCAGGCCGAGCCGGTCGAAATGTCGCTAGGGAATTCGGCAGATGACGAAGAGACCGTCGTGCCGATGTTCCTTGGCGGCACGGTGCTTGCCACAGGGCTACTTCTCCTTCTGCGACGCCTCCGCCGAACGCAGGCCCGCCGACGTCCCAGTGGCGTCGAACCTCACCGGCCACCCCTGACCACTGCGCCGATCGAGACCGCAATCCGTCACGACGCCAACACCGACCTCCTTGATCGTCTGTTTACGGCGGCTCGTGCATTTTCCGTTGGCATCGAACCGGATGGCCCGCTCCCGGATCTGACTGCTGCGCGAGTCTCAGGTTCGGAAGTCGAAATCCTCCTGAGCGTGGCAGCTTCCTTGAACCCGCCGGGGTTCGAAGACCGCGGTACGCGAAGGGCATTCGCAACAGAAGAGGGGATCTCGACGGCAGCGCTCGCAGGGATCGCAGGAGACGCAGCGACCCCGTGGCCGGCGCTTGTCGCCGCTGGTGGACTCGGAGGTGACCTCGTCCTCATCGACCTCGAGAGCGCTGGCATGCTCACTGTCGATGGGGGCCGCGCTGACGACACCACTCGACGGATCGCAGCGGAACTCGCTGCTTCACCGGCCTCCGAACTCGTTGACGTGTTGGTCCTCGGCGATGGCCTGGCGCTGGCAGCCAGCGACCGTGTCCGTACGATCGCGTCCGTAGACGAGGCCGTGGCTGCCCTGAAAGCGGCCAGCGAGTCGACACGAACAACGCTCGACCTTCTGGGAGTACCGGATACCCCGACCGCTCGGCGACATCATTCGGCGCAACATGCCTGGGGAGTCACCGTACTCATCAGTGCCGCTCCGCTCACACCCACCGACTTCGATCGACTCGCCACCTTGGTGCAACCCCGTTGCGGAGTCGCCGTCGTGGTCCCGGCCCCTCCGATGAAGGATACCTGGTCGCTCTCTGTCGATGACACGGCCGTTCTGCAGCCGCACGGTTTCGACCTCACGCCACTCGACCTGCCAGCGGTAGTCCTCGAGTCGATTGATGCGCTGCTCGCCGAT
>CAZVVS010000611.1:0-2657 GCA_964630585.1 uncultured Gordonia sp. | reverse complement strand
GATACCACCGCCGGCTGAGCAACACCACGAACCGCCGCCGCAGCAGGAGCAGCCACCGAGCGCTGGGGAAAGCTTCAAGTAGCTGGCAACTGACCTCGCGCGCCCTGATTGTGATCCCGCGCCGCCGATTGGCGGGGCGCGATCACAATCCGGGCGCGCGAGCGTTTCAGGCGCGGTCGAAGGCGGCGAGGATCTCGGCGGCGCCGAGCGCGGGGGTCAACTCCCCCGCGTCTATGCGGGCCTCTACGTCTGCGCGCACGGCGTCGACTGCCGGATCGGCGTCCAACCGCGCCAGCAGGGCGTCATGGACCATCGTCCACATCCAGTCGACCTGTTGGCGGCTGCGGTGCGAATCGAACCGGCCGTCGGCGACCATCGCTTCGCGGTGGCGCTGCACCGCCGCCCAGTACTCGTCGACGCCGGTGTCCTCCAACGCGCTCATAGTCAGTACCGGCGGCGTCCAGAACGCGTCGTGCGGATAGATCAGGCCCAGTGCACCGCGCAGCTCGCGGGCGGCGGCGCGGGCCTCGGTGACGTGCTTGCCGTCTGCCTTGTTCACGACGACGACGTCGGCGAGCTCCAGCACGCCCTTCTTGATCCCCTGCAACGAGTCACCGGTGCGCGCCAGAGTCAGGAACGTGAACGTGTCGACCATGTTGGCAACCGTCACCTCCGACTGCCCGACACCGACTGTCTCCACCAACACCACGTCGTAGCCGGCGGCCTCGACCAACACGATCGTCTCCCGCGTCGCCTTGGCGACGCCACCGAGGGTGCCAGCCGTCGGGGACGGTCGGATGTAGGCATCGGCATGGGCGGCCAATCGGCCCATGCGGGTCTTGTCGCCGAGGATCGATCCGCCGGTGCGCGTCGACGACGGGTCGACGGCCAGCACCGCGACGCGGTGGCCCTGCGAGATCAGGTACATCCCAAGGGTTTCGATGGTCGTGGACTTCCCCACCCCGGGGACGCCGGTGATGCCGACGCGGAACGACTTGCCCGCGTGCGGCGTCATCGCCAGCAGCAACTCCTGCGCGCGGACTCGGTGCTGCGGGTTCGTCGATTCGACGAGGGTGATCGCACGTGCCAGATCGGCGCGGCGCCCCGCCAACACCCCCGCTCCGAGTACCTCCGGATCGGTACGGTCGGAAGCAGCAGGCACTAGTTCGCGCCCGAGAGCTGCAGCCCCAAGCTGTCGGCGAGCTTGGTGATCAGTTCCACCGCAGAGTCGGCGATAACCGTGCCGGGCGGGAAGATCGCTGCCGCACCAGCTGCGTACAACTCGTCGAAATCACCGGGCGGGATGACCCCGCCGACGACGATCATGATGTCGCTGCGGCCGACCTGTGCGAGAGCATCGCGCAGCGCCGGCACCAGGGTCAGGTGGCCCGCGGCCAGCGAGGAGACGCCGACGACGTGGACGTCGTTGTCGGCGGCCTGGGCGGCCACCTCTTCCGGCGTTGAGAACAGCGGGCCGACGTCGACGTCGAAGCCGAGGTCGGCGAAGGCGGTGGCGATCACCTTCTGGCCGCGGTCGTGTCCGTCCTGACCCATCTTGGCGACCAGGACACGCGGGCGGCGGCCCTCGGCCTTGGCGAACGCGTCGATGATCGCCGTCGCGGCGTCGATGCTGCCCGATTCTCCCGCCTCATGGCGATACACACCGCTGATGGTACGGATCTGGGCCTGGTGGCGCCCGAACACCTTCTCCATCGCATCGGAGATCTCACCGCCGGTGGCGCCGTGCCGGGCCGCATCGATGGCCAAAGCCATCAGGTTGTTGTCCAGGTTCGAACCGCCGGCCTCGCCGGCGGCCCGGGTGAGGTTGGCCAACGCGGAGTCCACCGCGGCCTGATCGCGGTCGGCGCGCAGACGGGCGAGCTTGTCCAGCTGCTCGGCGCGCACCTTGGAGTTGTCGACCTTGAGGACGTCGATCTCCTCGTCCTGCGCGGGGCGGTACTTGTTGACGCCGACGAGCGGCTGATGACCCGAGTCGATGCGGGCCTGGGTGCGCGCCGCCGCCTCCTCGATGCGCAACTTCGGCAAGCCCTCGTTGATGGCTTGCGTCATTCCGCCGGCCTCTTCGACCTCGGCGATGTGCGCCCGAGCCCGTTCGGCGAGCTGCGCGGTGAGCCATTCGACGTAGTAGGACCCCGCCCAGGGGTCGATCGGGCGGGTGGTACCGGACTCCTGCTGCAGGAGCAGCTGCGTATTTCGGGCGATGCGCGCGGAGAAGTCGGTCGGTAGGGCGATCGCCTCATCGAGTGCATTGGTGTGTAGCGACTGCGTGTGCCCCTGGGTCGCGGCCATCGCCTCGACACAGGTCCGCGCGACGTTGTTGAACACATCCTGGGCGGTGAGCGACCAGCCCGAAGTCTGTGAGTGCGTGCGCAGCGACAGACTCTTGGCCGACTTAGGATCAAACTTCGCCACCAGCTCGCTCCAGATGAGACGGGCGGCACGCAGCTTGGCGACCTCCATGTAGAAGTTCATCCCGATGCCCCAGAAGAACGAGAGGCGGGGCGCGAACTTGTCGATGTCGAGGCCGGCCGCCAGACCCGCGCGGATGTACTCGACGCCGTCCGCGAGCGTGTAGGCAAGCTCGAGGTCGGCCGTGGCGCCGGCTTCCTGAATGTGATAGCCGGAGATCGAGATCG
>CAZVVS010000610.1:0-2668 GCA_964630585.1 uncultured Gordonia sp. | reverse complement strand
TCGCCGCGCTTGCTTCCGACCTTGAGCGCAGGCTCGACGAGATCGGCTGCAGCTCGACCTTCGCCTACCGACTCTTCGACAGCCCTGTGCTTCCGGTCGAGGTCGCCGTGATGCTCACGGGCGCACCGGCTGCCGACTCTGACCTGAGTTCCATCGCCCGCCCAAGGCGAGGGGTGGCGGTCATCGCCAACGGCGAACTACCTGGCAGCGAGTCGCACCTCCACATCGAGGCTGACGGCTCTGCGCGACTCGAACCACTCGGCCTCTCCTTCCACGCGGTCGGCGTCGGCGCCGGGACCACCTCCGCGCTGGCCCAGCTCCTCGACGGCATCGCCGAAGCGCCCGCCGAGCTCGACGTCGCGCCCTCGCCGCCACCGACCGCACCGACCACACCGACCGCACCGACCGCACCAGAACCCGAGCATCTCGAGGTCGATGTGCGCCAGGACGAGTTCGGCCCCGCCGTCAATCTGCCATCGGAGGACCACGGGCTGCCGGCAGAGGAGATCGATCTACGGGAAGCCGTCGTGCTGGCCGAGTCGATTCCCCTCGACGACGACTGGGAGCCCACGCAGCCGCGGCTCCTGGTGCGCCTCCTCGGCGAGCCGACGATCGTCGACGGACCGGCCATGGGGCGCCGGGAGATGATCGTGGTCGCCGTGATGGCCTGCCTCGGGCGGCCGGTTCGCCAAGAGGACCTTCAGGAGGCCGTCTGGGGCGGCGAGGCTGTCGTTCCCCGCACCATCTGGAACATGGTCGGCCGAACCCGCAAGCAGCTCGGCGAGTGGGACGGTGAACCGATCCTGGCCACCGCCGACCGTCGGCAGAACACCTATCAGTTCGCCGACGGCGTCATGACCGACATCGCGTTGCTCCGCGAGTTCTACGACCAGTCACGGGACGTGTCCTCGTCAGAGGCCGCGGGTCTGCTCGAGGCCGGTCTCGCCCTCGTCCACGGGCCACCGTTCGCCGCCGATGGATACGAGTGGGCCCGGGTCAACCAGTACGCGCACGACGCCGAGCGGCTCATCGAGGACACCGCCACCCGGCTGGTCGACGTGTCGTTGACCTCTGGGGACCTCGACACCGCCCGCTACGCGGTCATGCAGGGCCTGCGGGGACTGCCGGGCAACGAGATCCTCTACCGGGCACGGATGCGAATCGAGAACGCCGCCGGAAACGCCACCGCCGTGCGCACGGCATACCGCGAGCTAACCGACTACCTCGACGACCTCGAATCGACGCCGTCGCCCGATACGGCCGAGCTCTTCGACTCGCTCACAAGCGCGCGGTCGATTGTCGGGGTGGCTGCTAACGAGTAGAGGCCCCCTGTACCACTCCCACGGAGCGGCCGCCGGCGGCCGGCTACTTCGAGTCGCGTTCAATCACGTCGCCGGTCACGGGGTCGAAGCCAAGCCGACGAAGGTCGGCGTCCCAGATCACGCGGTCGAACGTTTCGTCGACCGACTGGATGAGCAGCTCGGCGATCTTTCCTCCAGCATCGATGGTCTGCTCGAAGGACGCAATCACTACGTGGTAGCGAACCCGCATCTCAGCGACCGCGACTGATCCATCGGGCCCGTGGATAGCGAGCGGCGGCTCGAAGCTCCGGACTGTCTGGCTTCTGCCCTCAGGAAGATCGGTGAGCGGCGTCGGCATCATGTCGAGGACGAGTTCTTGGAGGCTGGAGATCGTTCCGACACCGCTCACAGGCGTCTCCCCCTCAAGCTGCATCGTGATCTCGTCGGCCTCACCTGATGCCGGCACGACTTTCACCTCATCTGGCACGGGCATCACGGCTTGCACCGTCAACCTGATCGACATCAGGCGATCCTCTTCATCGGCCATGAGGAATGCTCGCAATGTGAACAGCTCAAGACCTTCATCATCGGCGAGGTCGATGGCGGGCTGCGTGAAACCTGAGGTCGTCACCATGACGCCATCTGCATCGAGCTGGCGGACCACGGTGGCGAAGGACCGCGCCTGATCCAGGTCCACATTGTTACCTGGTTCTTTGTCTCGGCATTCGATCAGCGTCCGACGCGTCTTACCGGCCTTAGTCACCCGAACGTCGATTTGATGAACGCTCTTCTTCCCGTCGCCGCGCAGCTTGACGTCGTGGGTGACCGCAGCGTCGGCATCCAGTGTCTGGAAGACCAGAGCAGTGAGCCGCTCGTACTTCGTGCCGTGCTTGAGCTTCTCCTCAGCGATGTGACGGTTGTACACCTGTTCCACAGGCGAGAGCTGCGGAACTGGCGCGCCCGGCGAGTTCGGATCTGCAGCATCCTCAGCCATCGGTCCCCTCCGGGCACGCGTCGTCATCTGGCCCATTCACCAGCGCGTGGACTGACACGGTACGGCGTTCGGCTACGCAGGCGGCAGACAATCGCGACCGGCGGCTGGGATTCTGCAGCTAGAGCTGTAGGTCCGCGACAGGGTGGCGTTCCGACTCCACACCCTCCCCAGTGCCAAGTCGGACGTGCGCCCAGAAGCTCACGGGCTTCTGCTCCCCCTGGTCGAGCCGGCCGACGATGTCAACCATGGTCTTCAGCGAGGTGAGCCACGTAAACGACTTGCCGCTCTCTACGCCGCGGGGAAGCGGCGGGTTTAGGTATGGGAAGTCGTTGCGCCCAGAGAGCGTCGTCTCGAACTCCACCCCGCCCAGTTC
>CAZVVS010000609.1:0-2677 GCA_964630585.1 uncultured Gordonia sp. | reverse complement strand
GCTCGGCGGCCGCCTCGAGGTCGCGGAGCAGGCCGACCGCGAACAGGTCGGCGGCGATCTCCTCGCGCCGGTCGAAGGCGACGCGGAGACCGAGGAACGCCACGGCGGCGCTCATCGTGGCGAGCAGCGCCGGCCCGGCCAGCTGGGGCGCGGCCAGGAGAGCCGTGACGGTGATCCCGGCGCCGGCCAGCATCAGCGCCAGGTAGCCAACCAGCCAGCTGTAGCGAGCCCCTGTCGAGGAGCGCTCGCGTCGGATGACGTGGGCGAGCTCTTTTCTGCACCAAAGCGAACCGGCTGGCTCATCGCGGCCTATCACGTCACTCAGGTGTGCCGGGCGGCCCCAGACGTGCTAACCCGCACTGGATGGTTGGATCTCGCATCGAGATCCTATCTCGGGCTGGGCGTCTCTTGTCCGACCGATCGCAGCGTGCGTCCTGCCGCAAATTCCGCACGCGGGGGTCCATCCGCACTACGCCTAACTCCCATCTCGCATGTCGACGCAGCAGTTCCCAGACACTATTGAATCGAGGCGGCAAGATCCTTCATCGTCTTGATCTCTGGCCAGCCGTCGTCGCCGGGGGCGTACACGTTCGCCAACCCGGCGTCGGTCTCGATGAACAGACCCTGAGGTGCCGGTTCAAGGATGGGCTGGCCAGGATCGCCTTCTATGAACTGAACATGGGACGTGTATCCGAAGATCGCGACGTTATGGCCAACGGGAAGTCCTGCGCGGAAGGGTTCGACCCCGACGTTCTTTGCGCGGCGTACCACGAAGTACGTCAACTCGGCCGGCTCGCCTTTGGCTTCCTTCCAAACCTCTAGAGGTCGGACTCCTACAACAACTCCGCCTTGGCCGTCGAACTCGTTTCTGATCATCGCGAGCTCTACGGAGACCACCTCACCCATGATCGCGACGTCAGCGTCAGAAAGCATGTCCTTCGGTGTTTCGAACGGCTCGTACCGAGCCGAGGACGTGTCGCGTAGATGCGCGACCAGAGCAGCAGAAGGATCTGCGCGTCCCGAGTCCGCCACCGGCGAGTTCGCCTGTGAAGTGGCTTGAGTCTTCTCGTTCGAGCATGCCCCTACCCCGAAGAGCACGGCAATACTCAGCGTCGCGGCGAACCATCGCTTTGCCATGTCAACCGTCCCTTCTCGTTAGATCAGAACCACGGGTTGATGTGGTCATCGATGTGGTGAGCGCTATAGCGACGCCACTTGAGCGCGTTTGGTGGATTGGAGGTTGACACGTTCTCCATGCAGTCGTCCTGGGTCGAACCGTGCGACAGGCCTGCGGTGTGCCCGAACTCATGGCACGTTGTTATGGTCTGATCGATCTCGTCGTCCACCCCTTGATTGACCGTTGCCAAGTCGACGCGGACGTAATTCTGGTCGCACTGATTTGTCGGAGGTCGCTTTCGTAGTCGTCGCAGTCGGTCCACGCGAGTGCCCCAGATGCGATATTCCCCTGAGTCCACACCACATCCGTCTCGCCCGCGCCCGTCAACTGGCAGGTCGAACTGTAATTGACGTTAACCTGCGTGGGATCAAGTGCGTTCCATGCTGCGGCGTCGATGTTCTCCTCGAGGTCAGCAGACACGGAACTCCCCAGACAATACGAGTGCGGATCCTCATCGGGGTGCGCACCAGTGTTGCCGTCTTGGGAACCCCACTCGTCAGCCATGGCTGGAGCAACGACGAGAAATCCTAGGCAGACAACGGCTGCCGAGCCGAGACGGAGACTACGCATTCTCAATGACCGCACTGGCGGACCCTCCCTCGCAACGACGCTTCGACCGACGCCATCGGATTCGCTCTTGGCCGATCGATAGCGACTCTACACCAGTGTGACGCGTGTCACCCTCGGCTGGTTCCGGGGTTGACACTGGATCCCATCGCGCGGAGTTCGAGACTCTCCCGCAGCTTCATGCGCCGCCTCAGCCGATCGACGACTGGGCCTCGGAGCGATCGCCACGCGGCAACGAGCGCAACCGCGATGGACTTCGCGTCGTCGGCTAGAACGGCGGTCATGGGGCGACACCCACCCCGGGTCTCCGCGGCCTGTTCGTGGCCTGACGGCGAGAGAGCTTCGCCTTACGCATCCGGCGACGGGTCGAGTCGGCTCCGGACGGTGGGCAGGCCGAGGTTGGTGGCGGTGCGCTGCATCTGGGTGAGTTTCTGTTCGGCGGCGGCGCGGCTGGTTCGCAGGCCGTCGACCTCGCCGAGCCAGCCCCGATTGCTGGCCTCGGCGATCCGGCCGTCGAGGCTGTCGATGATCTGCTGGAGCCGTTGGTGCTGGGCGGGGTCGGGACGGAGCATGGGGCAGCGGATGCAGGCGTGTTCGTGTTGGCAGCCGGTGCCGTAGGCACGCCCGCAGGTGCCGAGTTCGAGTTTGCGTTGGGCGAAGTGGCCGAGGAACTCGTCCCATTCGCTGTCGGTGGGTTCGCGGTACTCCTGAGACGGCCGCAGTGCTCGCCGGCGGGCGATGTAGGCACGGTGGTGCTCGATCACGTCCTGGTCGTAGACCGCCGCATAGGTCTGGGTCGTCGCGATCGAGTCGTGGCCCAGGATCTTGGCGGTGATGTGCACGGGCAGGCCGGACGCTACGGCCTCGGTGGCGAAGATCCTTCGTGGTCACGACCTTCTGGTAGGCCGTCCCCACAGCGTACTCCTGCTTCTC
>CAZVVS010000608.1:0-2684 GCA_964630585.1 uncultured Gordonia sp. | reverse complement strand
GTTCAACCAGTTCCTCGCCATCACCGCCGACCCCGTCGACCTCACGATCGCCGAAGGCGATCCGGCGCAGTTCACCGTGACGGTCGCTGGTCCGCCGCCGGTCGCGTACCAGTGGCGCTTCAACGGCGTCGACTTGGCCGACGGCGGCAACATCAGCGGCGCCACCACGGACACGCTGACCGTCTCGCCAACGAGCGATTCCGACGCCGGCAGCTATCACGTTGTCGTCACGAACGACTGCGGCGACCTTGCGAGCGCCGCGGCGGTGCTGGCGTTCGTCATCGGCTGCCCTCAATCGCCGGACATCGACGGCAACGGCGTTGTCGACGGCGGGGACCTGGGGTTGCTCCTGGGTAGTTGGGGCACTTGCTCACCCGCCGGAAAGTGCTGCACGGGCGACCTCAACGGCGACGGGCAGGTCGACGGCGCCGACCTGGGACTTCTGCTGACGAATTGGGCCTAGTGGTGGACAGGTGGGCGCCGACGAGTCGAGATGCACAGGCCCGGGTGATTCCTCACTCCCCTCGCGACCTGCGCAGTCCCATTCTGGTCGACGCAACGGGTCACGAACACGGTGCCCGCCGGCACGGCTTAGCACTACAGCGCTAAGTCGGCTCAAGCGTCGAGGGCGGTTCAGCCGATGAGGGTTCCCGTCACCATCACGGGAGCCGTCTCATGGATGCCAACCAGATCCAATCGCTGTACTCCGCCCTTCCATCGTGGCTTGACGATCTTCGGGTCTGCTTCAAGCGAGAGAGCACCTGGCGGTACCTCCAGATCTACGTTGTCGGGCTGCTTGCCGAGCTCAAGCGGAAGAGCATCGAGCCCATCGCCCTGGCCGCAAAGGTGCCCGTCCGCACGATGCAGGAGTTCCTGTCGTTCTTCGCGTGGGATCACGAGCGTCTCGATCGCATGCTGACGGGGCGCGTCGCCAATCGGGCCGGGCCGGTCCATGGCGGCATCGGCGTGATCGACGCCACTTCGCACGCCAAGCGGGGCGACAAGACGCCGGGCGTCCAGCGGCAGTACTGCGGCGAGACGGGCAAGGTCGACAACTGCGTCGTCGCCCAGCACCTCCTGTACACCGACGACGATCCGGACAACCCCTTCTCGTGCGTGCTGGCGAGCGACCTGTACCTGCCCGAGGCATGGGACGCCGATCGCGAGCGGTGTCGCGAGGGGGGCATCCCCGACTCGCTGCGGCACAGGACGAAGTGGGCCATCGCGGTCGATCAGGTCCGTGCCGCGGTGGCGTCGGGAGCGAAGTTCTCCTGGCTGGTGTTCGACGAGGACTACGGGAGGGTGCCGCAGTTCTGGTTCGCCCTCGACGCGATGGGACAGCGTGGGATCGGCGAGGTGTCGCGGGACTTCCGATGCTGGGCGAAGCGCCCGGCATGCACGACGACGCAGACCTGCCACGCCGCTCGCCGGGTGGACAACCTCTGCACGCACAGCCCGACATTCACGCAGCAGGCGTGGAAGCGGTGCTCGGTGAAGGAGACGACCCACGGGACGTGCGTGTGGGAGTACAAGGCCGCGCTGGTGCACCTGAACGCCCACGAGATGCCCCGAGGCGTTCCGGTTCCGACGGACAGGCGATACTGGCTGCTGGTGCTGCGCCAGCCGGCGACCGGCGAGGTGAAGCACGTGGTGAGCAACGCGTCGGAGCAGACCGGGCCGGAGGAGATGATCCGTGCGCTGTTCGCCCGGTGGCATGTCGAGAAGTGGTTCGAGCGGGCGAAGCAGGAGGTCGGACTCGGGTCCTTCGAGGTGAGGACCTACCGAAGCCTGATACGGCACTGGCTCTGCTGCCGGATCGCGATGCAGTTCCTGTCCGAGCAGACCGCTCGGCTTCGGGGGGGAAAACCGGAGGATCACCTTCGAGCAGGTGGCGGAGGTGGTGAACACCTGCGCGACGAGGATGTGGCGGAACAACTGGCACTCGTGGGCTGAACTCATCCGCCGGACGGGCTACCACCAGCGCCGCAACGCCGCCTCGTACGAAAGCCACCGCAAGCGGCGGCTTCGTGCCGGATCCGGGTAGCGCTGTAGTGCTAGGCTCTGTGTCAGAACCTGGTGGGTCGACCAGGTCGAATCTGCGGCTCGCTCAAGGAGTCCTTGCGGGTCCCCGACTCCTACTTCCGAATTCCTGATTCCCCTCGCGACGTACCCGCAGATTCACCTTGGTTGACCCCACCAGGCCTTGACGCGAGGCACGGCACTCCCGAGGCTATCGGTTCGCCGTGCTCGCTCGCTCGTCGTCCGCAACCATCACACCAGGCGTCCCCCCATGCTTCTCCCAGCCCTACTCCTCTGCGCAGCCGGTGTCGCCGATTCCAGCATCGCTGCCGAGTGTCCCGCGTTCGATTCGAAGTCGTCCGGGCTCTTCGCGCCGGTCTCGACACGCCATGAAGGTGGACGGATCCATCGCTCCGGGGGCGGCTCCGACGGCGGCCTTGCCGGCACATCGTGCGCCCCGATCGTGACCGGACTCGAGAATCCCGGGCCTGTCTGGCGTCACGGGAATCTCCTCTACGTCGGCAACAACGAGGAGAACACGGCCAAGACCGTGACCGTGGTCGACGTGACCACACCCGGCGCCGAGTTCGTGGTCGAGACGATCTCGACGCCGGTCGACCCCGTGGATGTCGCGGTCGCGGTCGATCGGCTGTACGTGATCGACT
>CAZVVS010000607.1:0-2686 GCA_964630585.1 uncultured Gordonia sp. | reverse complement strand
CACCAGTACCGCACCGACGGCGATCACCGCGATTGCAATCGCTCCCACAGTCCACTCCTCGTTTGTTCGTCAGTCCGCCAGCGCGACCGGGTCATGGGCGAGCGACACCGTCTCGTAAACGCGCATGATCTGATCGGCGACGCGCGACCAGTCGTAGCGCCATGCCCACTCCGCTCCGATCCGGATCTGTTCTTCGCGTGCGGCATCGTCGGTCAGGAGCTCGATCACGCCGGTGGCGAGGTCCTCGGCGGACCCCACGTCGACGAGGCGTCCGGCCCGCCCGTCGTCGAGAACACGGCGGAAAGCGTTGAGGTCGCTCGCGAGCACCGCGGCGCCTGCGGCCATCGCCTCCACCAGCACGATGCCGAAGCTCTCCCCACCGAGATTCGGCGCGCAGTACACATCGGCCGACTGCAGCGCACGCGCCTTCGTCTCGTCGTCGACGAGGCCGAGGAACACCAGCCGGTCCGCCAATTCGCCCGCCCGGCGCCGCAGCGCTGATTCATTGCCGCCGCCGACGACGAGCACCGTGATGTCGGGGAACTCCTCGACGATCCGCGGCAGGGCCCGCATAAGGATGTCGATGCCCTTGCGGGGTTCGCCGTAGCGGCCGAGGAACACGATGGTACGACCGGGACGCGGGTAACCGGGCAACGGCTCCGCGTCGGCGAAGAACGGCACGTTGATGCCGTTGGGGATCTCCACCGCGTCGGAGCCGAGCGACTCCATCTGCCATCGGCGGGCCAGCTCGGAGACGGCGATCTTGCCCTTGATCCGCTCGTGGTACGGGCGCAGGACGCCCTGGAAGATGCTCAGTATCAGCGACTTCGTCGTCGATGTGTGGAACGTGGTGACGATCGGGCCGTCGGCGACCATGAGGGACAGCATGGAGATCGACGGGGCGTTGGGCTCGTGCACGTGCAAGACGTCGAACTCCCCGTCGACGATCCACTGGCGCAGCCCTCGGTACGCATGTGGTGAGAAGGTCACCCGCGACACCGACCCGTTGTACGGGATCGCCAGCGCCGAACCGGCGGATACGACGTAGTCCGGCAGTTCCACGTCCGTACCCGCGGGCGCGAGCACGCTGACGTCGTGGCCGCGCTCGATGAACACCTGGGCGAGCTCCACGACATGTGCCTGAACGCCGCCGGGGACGTCGAAGCTGTACGGGCAGACCATCCCGATTCTCACTGGTCGGCCTCCAGCCGGGCACGGCGCTGCGCACTCCAGTCCGCCTCCCACAGCGGTTGCAGCATGTGCCAGTCGGCGGGGTGTGCGGCGATGTTCTGCTCGAACACCGATGCCAGCGCCTGGGTCGCGGCGTCCACGCCCCCGCTCACGTCGATCGGTTCGCCGCAGGAGGCGGTCGAGTAAGGCTCCTCATCGAACCAGTGGTGGACCGGGATGAGTGCGGCACCCGTCTCGATCGCGAGCTTCGCCGGACCGGCGGGCATCCGGGTCGGCTCACCGAATAAGATGACGGGCACGCCGTGCCGGGCCAAATCCCGCTCGCCGAGCAAGCAGATGATCCCACCAGCGCGCAGCCGCTTTGCCAGTTCGCCGAACGGGGGCTGCTCCCCACCCGACAGCGGGAAGATCTCGAAACCCAGGGATTCGCGGTAGTCGACGAATCGGCGGAAGAGGGACTCGGGCTTGAGCCGTTCGGCGACGGTGGCGAAGGTCCCGTAGTTCTGGACCAGCCACAGCCCCGCCATGTCCCAGTTGCCCGAGTGCGGCAGCGCCAAGACCACGCCCTTGCCCCGTGCGTGCGCCTCGGCCAGCCGCTGCCGGTCCGGGGCGGGCAGGTCCATCGTCGCCGCGGTTGGTCCGGGATCCATCGACGGCAGCCGGAAGGCCTCACACCAGTAGCGCATGTACGACGTCATCGCGTCGACGATGAGGTCGTCGGGCACGTCTTGGGGTGTGGTGCCGATGACCCGGGCCAGGTTGCGCCGCAGCTGCTCGGGTCCGCCGCCCCGGCGCCCCATCACCGTTCCGATGCGGTCGAACAGCCCCCTCGCAACGCCATCGGGTGCGTAGCGCAGAGCTGCCCAACCGGCGCCGTAGCCCGCATCGGCGAGGCGCTCGGTGACGCGGGTCCGCAGGTCGGCCACCGCGATCAGTCCTCGTCGGTGCCGGCAGGCGACTGGTCGCCACCATCGGCGGCGGTGGCCACCAGCGGGTCTCGGGCACCCGGGGAGTTGTGGATGTTCCACATCCGCTGGCCGACGGTGATCACGCTCAGCACGGCGAGGGCCCACATCGCGACGTGGATCGCCCACGTCAGGTGCAGCCCCGGGAAGTCGGTGAGCCCGGCACCGGCCAAACCGATGATGAGGCGTTCGGGGCGCTCGATCCACCCGCCGTCGCCGTTGAGCCCGGCGGCCTCCGCACGCGACTTGGCGTAGGAGATGACCTGGCTGGTGACCAAGCAGATGAGGGTCGCGACGAGGAGCAGGCGGTGCGGGGATACGACCGCCGCCCACCATGCGAGTGCGCCGAAGATCGCACCGTCGGCGATCCGGTCGCAGGTCGAGTCGAGCACCGCGCCAAAGCGGGTACCCCACCCGCGGGCGCGCGCCTCGGCGCCGTCGACCATGTCGAGCATCACGAACGCCCAACACACCAGAGCGCCAGCGAACAGGTAGCCGTTGCCGAACAGGCCCGACCCGCTGCCCGAGCC
>CAZVVS010000606.1:0-2687 GCA_964630585.1 uncultured Gordonia sp. | reverse complement strand
GTTCTCGGTTGCCGCGGTGAGCGTCAGGCTCGACGCAGGCACTCCCCTGCCTGCGTCGAGCACCGATGGCTCAGGCGTGGGCTTGCTGTTGCAGTCGGTCGGCCGTCGCGACATCTGCAGCGTCGGAATACGTTCGGGGCCAGGTCCAGGCGGAGCGCAGGATGAAGGCCAGGATCAGCACCTCGATCCCGATGGAGAGGCCGTAGAAGGACGCCCACTCCCAGGTCGCCCCTGCCGCGTTGAACGCCGAGTAAGGGATGAGGAGCGATGCAACGACGAGGTTCGTGGCTCGGTTCACCCGGGCGGGCAGCGCCATGGAGAGCATCACCATCAGGGCCGGGATCGCCACGGACGCGAGCATGAAGGTCAACAACGTCGGGCTGACGTCGAACGTCCAGACGAGGCCATCCAGGATGCCGGCCACGACGCCGGGCTTGTAGAGATTGAAGAAGTCGACGTAGATGTAGAGGAACATGAAGCTGGTCCACGCGGCGGCGATCTTGGCCTGCACCGGGATCGGCGGGCCTGTCAACGCGCTGTTGGCGGGGACGGGACGTGTCGTGTTCATGGTTTGCTCCTTCGTTCGCTTGGTGAGCCGTCCGCCTGAAAGCGGTGGCTGGTGTACGAGTGGCGCTGTGGTGGGTCGTGACACCTGGTCCGACGTTCAGACGGTGATCACGACCTTGCCGCGGGTGTGGCCGGCGCCGACGTAGCGGAGAGCCTCGGCCGCCTCGCTCAGCGGGTAGGTACGGTCGATGACCGGCGTGAGTTGCGCCGCCTCGAGAAGCTCGGCCAGATCAAGCAGGTCTCGGCGCTTCCCGAATGAGGTGAACGGCCGGAGGGTCTGGCGCGTGAACAGCGACCGCGTGCGCGCCTTGACGACCCGGCCCAGGGGTCCGACCCATCGGCCGCCTCGACCGCTGTTGGGGATGAGGGTGCCGGTGGGTGTGAGCGCCCGTCGGACCTCCGACAGGGACTGCGCTTCCACGTTGTCGAAGATGACGTCGTAGCGCAGCCCCATCCGGGTGAAGTCCGTGCGCGTGTGATCGATGACGTGGTCGGCGCCCACCGACCGGACCAGCTCCATGTTGCGGGTGCTGCACACCCCGGTCACCTCTGCCCCGAGCGCCTTGGCGATCTGCACGGCAAACGTCCCGACGCCGCCCGATGCGCCCGTGACGAGCACCGTGTGACCCGGTTGCACGTGCGCGATGTCGCGCAGAGCCTGCAGTGCGGTGATCGCCGAGGTGGGCACTGCGGCCACTTGCGCCATGGTCAGCCTGCCGGGTTTGCGCACGAGCTGGGCCGCCGGCACGCTCGCGTACTCCGCCAACGTCCCGGTGGTGCTCCAGCCGAACACCTCATCACCCGGTCGGAGGTCCGTGACCGCCGCGCCGAAGGCGTCGACCACGCCGGCGACGTCCCTGCCCGGGATCGGGGACCGGGGCCGGCGAAGTCCGAACGCCAGCCGCACCAGGTGCGGCGCGCCGGTCATGAGGAAGTAGTCGCCGGGGTGGACCGAAGCGGCGCGGACGCCGACCAGGACGTCGCCGTCCCCCACGACCGGCCGGCCCACATCGGTGTACTCAAGCACCTCGGGAGGCCCGTAGCGGCGTTGCACGACAGCCATCATCCCCGCGTCGGCCAGCAAGGCGTCGCCGGCCAGGGCTTGGTCGCGGTAGGTCGGTTGAACGATTGCCTTCATGGTGGTCCTCTGCTAATGTACGGCGTACATCGCCGATACGGCGTACATTAGATGTACAGCGTACATACGTCAAGACCCAAGTTCCGAGAGGGATCCACATGGTTGTCAAGCACCGATCGAGGACCAGACGACGAGTCCCACTCAGCCGGCAGCGAGTGCTCCGAGCGGCCATCGAGCTCGCTGATGCAGGCGGGATCGAGTCGCTCAGCATGCGGAACGTCGCCCAGGAGCTGGGGGTGTACCCCATGGCGCTCTACAACCACTTCGCGAACAAGGACGATCTGCTCGACGCGATGGTCGACGTGATGTACGAGGAGATCGACGTCACCGCCGGAGGGTCCGACTGGAAAGGGGCGTTGCGTCAGCAAGCCGACTCGATCCGCGAGATGCTCGCGCGTCACCGCTGGGCGCTGGGGGTGATCCAGTCCCGCGTCCATCCGGGCCCGGGCAACATGCGATACCACGACATGGTCCTAGGGGCGTTGCGGCAGGCTGGCTTCTCCGTCGCGATGGCCGTTCACGCGTTCACCCTGCTCGACAGCTTCATCTTCGGCTTCGCGCTGCAAGAGCAGTCCCTGCCCTTCGAAAGCACGGACCAGGTCGACCAGTTGGCGATCGAGATCCTCAGCCAGTTCCCCGCTGACGACTATCCCTCCCTCGCCGAGTCCGTTGCGGAGCACGTGGGCAAGGCCGAGTACGACTTCGCCAGCGAGTTCGACTTCGGTCTCGATCTGATCCTCGCCGGTCTGGACAGCCTCCGGGCGTCGCCCGACCGTGCCGATCCCATCGGCACGGCCTGACTGCGGAGCGAGAGTGGTTGGCGCGGCGCCCTGGAGCCGACGGCGGCGTGCTCGCGGGTCTGGCGGTCGCCTCGGGCGCGGACTGATCGGGGGCCGGAGAGCTCTGATACTCGTGACCGCCGGCTCATGACGGCGGAACGTCGAACATCGACCATCCAGGTGGATGGATCGTGTTTCGGGTT
>CAZVVS010000605.1:0-2692 GCA_964630585.1 uncultured Gordonia sp. | reverse complement strand
AATTGGAGAAGTTCGAGTCGAGGGAGATACCCACTCGCGCCGCCGCGGCCGCCCACTGGTGTTTGAGGTGTTCGGTGGGCGCGACTACGGTGACCGCCTCGACCGTGCGATCGGCCAACAGCTCCGCGGCGATACGCAGGCCGAAGGCCGTTTTTCCGGCGCCGGGCGTGGCGACGGCGAGGAAGTCCCGCGGCTTCTCAGTGAGGTACTTGGTGAGCGCACGGCGCTGCCACGCGCGCAACGGCATGGCTGAAACAGCTTCAGACGTCACGCGCGAATACACTCCTCTAGCGGCCGGACAACCCGTCTGAGTCTACTAGTGGCGCCACAGCACGGCGCGGCGCACACGGCCCAGCGCGGGGATCGGGAAAGGTGGACCACGCGATGACCGATGACCGTGCTCCCCTTCCCGTCGACGATGACGCCGACGCCGAAACCGAACGCCTCGACGTCGAGGCCCCCGACGTGGCCGTCACCGGTGAGGATGCCGACGCGACTGCGGAAAAGGGCGTCTTCCGCAGGTTTCCCCGCCTCGTGTGGCGCACGATCGTCGCCGCGTGGGACCACGGGATCATCGGATGGTCGGCCCAGGCCGCGTTCTGGCAGGCGCTGTCCTTCGCACCCCTGCTCCTGGGGTTGCTGGGCAGCATCGGCTATTTCCTCGGGTGGCTCAACCCGGACCTCGCGACGATCATCCACGACCGCATCCTCGGTTTCGCCGAACGCACCTTCACCACCGACGTCGTCGCCGACCTGGTCGCGCCCACCCTCGACAGCATGCTGAGCCGCGGCCGCGCCGGGGTCACGTCGGTGAGCTTCGTGATCTCGCTGTGGGCCGGATCGTCGGCGATGTCCTGCTACATCGCCGCGATCACCACCGCCCACCACCAGCAGGACGTGCGCAATCCGGTGTGGCAGCGCATCTTCGCGCTGCTCGTCTACATCCTCTTCCTCGCCGGTGCCGTCATCGTGCTGCCGCTGGTCGCGATCGGCCCGACCCTGCTGAACCAGATGGTCCCGCCATCGTGGAGTCCGACGGTCGGGACCGTGATCGATGTCGGCTACTTCCCCTTCGTGGGCCTGGTGCTGGTCTTCATGTTGACGACGCTCTACCACTGGGCACTGCGCCATCCACTGCCCTGGCACCGGCTGCTGCCCGGCGCACTGCTGGCGGCGACGGTCTTCTGGATCGCGACATACGTGCTGCGCCTCTATCTGACGGCACTGGCGCGCAGCGGCTACACCTACGGCGCGCTGGCCACGCCGATCGCGTTCCTGCTCTTCGCGTTCTTCCTCGGATTCGCGATCGTCGTGGGCGCCGAGTTCAATGCGACCATCGAGTCGATCTGGCCGTCGTCGCCGAGCCGCGGCGTCCGGGCCCGGCACTGGCTCGACGAGCAGCGCGCCGAGCTGGCCGAAGGAATCACCGACGGCATCAAGGCCCTGCCGGCCAAGTTCGGCACCGGACCGATCGGCACGCGCCGCAGCCGGGAGTGATCAGCCCTTGCGCATCTTGTTGTAGATCTTCTTGCACTTCTCGCACACCGGCGAGCCCGGCTTGGGGGCCGCGGTGACGGGGAAGACTTCGCCGCACAGCGCGACGACGTGGTTGCCCATGACGGCGCTCTCGGCGATCTTGTCCTTCTTCACGTAGTGGAAGACCTTGGGGATGTCGGTGCCGTCCTCGGTGGTCTCGTCGACCTCGGGCCGTTCAATCGTCTCGGTAACCATGGATCCATTGTGACGGCTCGATCAGCGGTCGCCAACCACCCGGGGGTGCATCGGCGGCGCTGCGGTGGGACAGTGGAGGTATGCGCACGCACGCCGCCGACGAGGCGTTCCTCATCACCCGGGCCGAGAACAGCCCCGAGGAGCAGCATCGGGCGCGGGTGCGCCGGTATTTGATCCTGATGGGCTTTCGCGTACCGATGTTGATCCTCGCGTGCATCGTCTACGGCGCCACTCACAACGGGCTGCTCGCGCTGGCCGTCGTGGCGGTGTCGATCCCGCTGCCGTGGGTGGCGGTACTCATCGCCAACGACCGCCCGGCCCGCAAGCGCGGCGAAATCGCCGAGTACCACTACGGCGTCCACGCCGAGCATCCTGCGCCCGCGCTACCCGAACCGGCCACGGTCATCGATTCCGAGGTGGCCGACCCGCGAGGACTGCCCGGCGAATAGACGTCGCTGCCGGGAGTCCGGTTTGGGCGATTCGATGAGCACCGAAGGACTCAGGGACTTCTCAGGCCCCGGGGTGTGATCCCGGGAACTATTCCGGTCCCGGGGGGCGTTGAGGAAGGTGAATGCACTCCACACCACCCCAGGAGGCCACATGTCGACGAAAACCGCTGTCCGCCCGGCGCTGACCGAATCCGATCTCGACGCGCAATCACCGTCGGCCGACCTGGTCCGCGTGTACCTCAACGGGATCGGGCGCACCGCGCTGCTCAATGCCGAGGAAGAAGTCGAACTGGCCAAGCAGATCGAAGCCGGCTTGTATGCCAACCACCTGCTGCAGACCCGTAAGCGGCTCGGCCCCGCGCGCAAGCGCGATCTGGCGCAGATCGCGCGCGAAGGCGAACAGGCCCGCGCCGACCGCCTCGAGGCGAACCTGCGCCTGGTCGTGTCGATCGCCAAGCGCTACACCGGCCGCGGAATGCCGCTGCTCGACTTGATCCAGGAGGGCAACCTCG
>CAZVVS010000604.1:0-2704 GCA_964630585.1 uncultured Gordonia sp. | reverse complement strand
CCG
Source organism: uncultured Gordonia sp. (assembly GCA_964630585.1). Lineage (GTDB taxonomy): Bacteria > Actinomycetota > Actinomycetes > Mycobacteriales > Mycobacteriaceae > Gordonia. Next base: position 2,701 of record CAZVVS010000604.1, on the reverse strand, counting down.
GCGACCTCAACGACGCGATGCGCCACTCGGACGACTGGCCAATGCGGATGCAGCATGCTGTCGATTCGGCGATAGCCGAGCGGTCCGCGTCCATCGGTGCGGCCGTCAGCCGCTGACCGGCACCCGCAAAGCGTCGTCGACGGCGGCAATGCCACGGTCGCGTGCCAGGAGCGTCATAACGATCACCGCAAGGTAGGGCACCCAGGGCCCGCAGAGCCCGGTAACGAGCGTGTAGTGACGGGCTATTGTCGGCGATGCCTCCCATGTAGCGCCTCGCAAAAGGCGTCGGCGGCGCGACCGCTGATCGCGAGGTCCATGCTGCAGGCAGAGGTGCCGCGTTTGACCCTGGCGGCTCGCCTACCCGGGCATGATCCCCCCGACCGCCGAGACCGCATCGGCCATCGCACCCCGTTGCCGTTTGTAGGGTCCGCCCGAAAGTGCGCTCCGCAGGGGTGACCTTCGGGTTGCGAGCGGGTTCGATCCGACTGCAGGCGGACAAGGACTGTTGATCTTCGGGTCGTGCCGTGCCAGCACGTTCGAATCCTCGGACGAGGAGCTGTCCACCCATCCAGAGCGCCATGGCGATCATGGCCAGGTTCTCGGTAAGGGAAACGAAGCCGAGCGGCACGGTGCTGTCGCCGCCCGCGCAGGCACAGTGCAGCTCACGCTGGTCGACGTAAACGGCCTTGATCACCGACACGGCGCCGATGGTGCCGATGGAGAGTGCCACCGCAGCCGCCAGCGGTATCCAGAGGTCAGCGATCATCAGGAGTCCGGCGCCGGTCTCGCCATAGGGGTACAGGTAGCTGTAGCGCACCCACCGGCGAGCCAGGAGGTCGTAGTTGAGGGACATGGTGGAGAACGATTCGACGTCACGGAGCTTGAGGTAGCCGAGCCCGCACATGGTGAAGGCGACGAACCACTCGATGGTGCGGACGCTGAACCATCCGCCATCGGCCACGTGGGCCGCCGCCAGCGCCATCAGGAACGTGACGGCGAACAGGGTGAGGACGGGTCGGTAGCTCTCGCCCTCGGTGTCTGGCACGGTCTCGCCGACGTGACGACGCAGATCGTCCAGCGTCCCGACGAGCTCGCCGTCGATGAAGGTCTGCGGGGTGGTCTCGACTCCCGTCCGTTCGAGGAAGGCATCGCCCTCCTCCTGGGACTCGAGGTGGTGGTCCTCGATCTCGTAGCCGTGGCGCTGGAGCAGGTCGAGAGACTTCAGGCCGTAGGGACAGACGTGATCCGGGGTGACCAGCCGGTAGATCGCAGCAGTGTGGGTTCGGGTGTCGGCCTCAGCACTCACGTTGGCGGCCTCGGCTGAAGTCCGGGACCGGGCGAGCGGCAGCTTCGTCGGCGGTGGTGGCCTCGCCGTTCTCGGCGATGTCGTCGATGAGCCAGTCCATCTCGTCGATCTCCTCGCGCTGGGCCCGGATGATCCCGTCGGCGAGCTCGCACACACGGAGATCATCCAGATCAGCGCGTTCGCTGGTCAGGATGGCGATCGAGTGGTGTGGGATCATCCCCTTCATGTATTCCCGGTCGTCGACGAACTGCTGAGACCGGGAGAGCCACAGCGCCACCCCCATGAGCAGCAGCGCTCCGGCGTAGATGGCGACGTTCATGCGGACATCGCGGTGCATGCTCCACATGAAGCTGAGCATCACGATCGCCATTGCACCCGCCATCAGCAGCGCCATGTACACCCGCTCTTCGCTCCACCGCGCGTGATCGACGGCGAAGACGTTCGTGTAGGTCAGCACGAACATCACCACGGTGGATGTTGCGATCATCGCCCCGAACCGCACATAGGCCGACCGCTCGTCCCCCGGACCCGAGTTCGCCTCGTGGTTGGTGTGATGGTGGGTTTGGTCGGCGACGTCGGTCATGGCACTCCTCGCTCAGCGGGCACGACGGAGCTACCCAACGACAGCGGGCCGTAGAAGTAACGACTGCTCTGCTCGCGGAATCCCACAACGTCGTGGACTGGGAGAGCCACGAGGCCCCTGGGGGTTCGAGCACGCGGCGATCGATGGGCACACTGCACACCTGACGATGCGACGCGAGGACCGCCGCATGTGGAACCCGATCGAGGTTGCACGATCGGTGTTCGTCGAGCTTCAACGCTTCCTCGACGAGGTCTCGAACGATGCAGACATGAGCTCTGGTTCGCGGACGCGACCGCGCTGCTCGACGAATCCAGGCTGTCGTCTGAAGACAGCGGCGACTGGGTGCCGGAGAAAGAAGGTGCCGATAGGCGACACGGAGCCGACGGTGCCGATGATCCGCTCGCGAAGTTTCGGCCCTCGCTCGGGCCTATGTGGGTATGGAACGCGAAGGTCTGGGTGGCTTCGAGCTGCTTGTCATCGTCGTCGCCGGTGTCGGTCTGTGTCTGGTCGGTGCGGTGTGGGCGGGCGCATGGCTCGCGCTCGCTGCCTCGGGTAGCGCCCGCGCAATCCCGTTCTTTGCGGCAGCGGATGCAGCGCCTCGGCTTCCGGCGAACCTGAGCGCACCCGCAGATGCTTGGGCCGAGCCCTTCGGTCGTGCGCTTCCGGCTGCTCCGCTCTACTGGTTCTGCACCGCGCTGTCCGCAGTGGTGATCGGCGTAGCCGTTGCCCTTGCTATCAGGTGGTTGAGCCGGTCGAAGGTGGGAACGGCGAAGCGCCGGCCTCTGGGTGTCGACGGGCGGACTCGCTTCGCC
>CAZVVS010000603.1:0-2712 GCA_964630585.1 uncultured Gordonia sp. | reverse complement strand
CGCGCACGCTCGGCGTCGACGGCCGCGATGCGGGCGTTCACGTTGGTGCGCAGTGATTTGAAGAGCAGCAGGCCCAGCAGCAGCGCGATCAGCACACCGAATGCCACGGCGACGATGAGCGGGACCGTCTGGCCCGCCAGCTTGCCGATGCCCATGATCGTGGCGGCGATGGCCACGACCAATACCAACCGCGCTCCGGCGTAGGCGGCAACTGCCCCAATCAGTCCGGGCACTCCGGTCGGCGCGGACGCGTCGCCCGACGATGGTTCAGGGGTGTGTTCCTCGGTCACCTACTCACCCTATCCGGCCGGCGTCGTCGGACGGGATTCACTGTCGGCGCGGGCTGCCAAAACGTCAAACCAGACAATTTGACCATGTCTTTACCTAGTGATGACGGTTCGAACACCCGACCCTTGAGCGAGTAGAACGGTCACAGGCGTCCAACACGACCGAATTCGACGAAGAAGGGCACATCGTGACGATCCTCGACAACCCAGCCAGCATCACCGCTGCCGGTGCCAGCCAGTTCAACCTCAAGCCCGCCGATGTCGCCGCGATGTTCAGCGTCAACCCCAAGACGGTGGCCCGGTGGTCGACGGCAGGCATCCTGCAGTCGATCCGCACGCCCGGCGGGCACCGCCGCTACCGCGAGTCCGACGTCGTCGCGCTGCTGAACAACCGCTCCGCACTCGCCCTCGACTAATCCGCAGCGCGTGCTGACGGGTATGGGTGACTGGGGTCCGGCCGCGAGGCTACGAGCCTAGGAGTCCCGGTCCTGGTTCTTGCGGCGCAGGTCGAGGAGGAAATCCGGATCGTCGTCGGGACCGATCGGCCCGCGCGGAATCGGGCGGCGCGGTGCCGAGTCGCCGGGCGTGCGGGTCATACGCCACAGGACCACGCCCAGCACGACGACGAGGATCAGCAGGATCAGATAGAGCACGACGGACCTCCTACTGCCCAGGGTACGCGAGAGCTAGACGCCGGCGTAGGAGTGCAGGCCGGCGATGACGAGGTTGATCGCGAACAGGTTGAACAACACCGACGCGAAGCCGACGACGTTGATCGCGGCCGCCTGGACGCGCCAGCCGGCCGTCGCACGTGCGTGCAGGTAGGCCGCGTAGATCACCCACGAGACGAACGAGACGACCTCTTTGGGATCCCAACCCCAGTAGCGGCCCCAGGCGTGCTCGGCCCAGATCGCACCGCAGATGACGCCCAGGCTGAACAGCGGGAAGGCGAAGACCACACACCGGTAGGCGACGCGGTCCAGGCGCTCGGACGCGTCTTCGCCAAACCAGCCGAACCGCAGGCTCAACAGGTACAGGATGCTGGCGACACCGGAGACCAGTAGGACGCCCGAGCTGATCGAGATGATCGACACATGGACGACCAGCCAGTACGACTTCAGCGCCGGCACCACGGGACTGGCCGCGGTGAAGAGGAAGCGGTCGTTGATGACCAGCAGCAGCAGCACCGTCGCCACGACGAACGCCAGGTACTTGCGGTTCTCCGGCGCCCGGAGTGCGATGAGCCCGCCGACCAGGCACGCGATCATCGTCAGCGAGATGAACTCGTACATGTTGCCCCAGGGGGCACGGCTCGTGGCGATACCGCGGGTGACGATGGATCCCAGGTGGGCAAGCATGCCGACGATCGCCACCGCATAGCCCATGTTGACGAACCGCTGGCCGCCCGAGGCGCGCTCGACCGGGGCCACCCGGCCCGGTGCCGCCTGTCCGGCAACAACGACCGTCCCAGCACCAGCGCGTGCGAACACCGCCGGGCGCTGACCCGCCACCGCGGAGCGCGTCGCGGCGAAACCGGCGAAGAGCAGCAGCACGGCCACCGCGTACACGCCCAGGGCCGTGCCGTAGAGGACATCCGACCAGCGCGACAGGGTTTCGTCGACGTGGACTGCCACCTCACCGGGGGCGTTCGCAAGCATTTCGATCACGTCATCACCTCGAACCATCTACGCCGAGCACCAGCTCGCGCGCCTGCTCGGAGAAGCCGTCGCCCCACCCCGCTGAATCGGTGCGGGCCAGGCCGGCCACCGTTACTACAGTACGTCGTTGACCGTCGGGCCCGTCATCGAGCACCCGGATGCGGGCCCACACGCGACGCCGCTTCACCAGCAGCGACACGAGCAGTCCGAGCACCATGACGATCGCCGACACCAGCACCCAGAGCTGCGCCGGATCGTTGGACACCTGCACCGACACCCAGCGTCGGTACCCGTCGAACGTCACCGACGTGCCGTCGTCAAGGCGCAGCACCCCGCCGGGTTTCAGATTCGCCTGTCCGACTCGCTGCAACTGCCCGCTGTGCATGAGCGCGGGGTCCAGCGCATAGGCGTTCTGCGGCCGCCCCGAGTCCAGCCCGGTGTCACCGCGGTACACCCGGATCGCGACGTAGGGGTCTTTCGGGATCGGCGACGACGACGAGAGCAACGTGCCGTCGAACTTCGCCGTCGGCGCGAAGATCCCCTCGATGCCGATCTGGTTCCGGCGGCGTTCCTTCTCGACGGGGAACATGCCCGCGGGCGGGTCGACACGCACGGCGCCCGATGACAGCATCGTCTGCATCTCGTCGGGGGCGAACGGCACCGTCTGGGTGCGCTTCTGACCGTCGGGGAAGGTCACCGTGAACGTCGGGGCGAAGCCGTTGCCCAGCACGTACACGCGACTGCCGGCCACGCGCAGCGGCTCGTTC
>CAZVVS010000602.1:0-2724 GCA_964630585.1 uncultured Gordonia sp. | reverse complement strand
CGCCACCGGTGTCACGGTCGAGCAGGTCGCGGAACCGTTGGAACTCGTCGAGGATCACGAGGTCTGGCTCGAGCGAATCGATCGCCGCCTTCGCCAAAGCCCCGCGCAGGCCACCCACCAGCTTTCGCCAGTCGTAGTGGTCCTGCTTGAGCGGTTCGGGTCTGCGGCCAAGCCGCTCGATCATGTCGCGAACATCGTGGTGCAGGGAGAAGGTGCCGTCAGCGTTGGACCCGGCCGCCCGGATCTGGCGGCGGAACCCCCGCACGATCACCCGATCCCAGTCTCCGTGGCGTTCGCGGTGATGGCGCAGCGACTCCTGCGTGCTTTGGAAGGTCCGCGGTTGGACCCTGTAGCGCATGAGTACCCGCAGGGCCCGCAGATCAGGCCCGCGGAGGTCCATCGCCTCGGCCACCAGCTCGTAAAGCAGAGCCCGCTCCTCCACCCGCCCACCGCTGTGCCCGGTGGCGAAGGAGGTTCCCGGCGTGAACGACACCAGGTTGACCGGCTTCAGACCGGTGACCGCCTGGCCCTTCAGGCGGTGGGACTCCTTGGCCAGCATGGTCAGCCGGCTGGCGAATGGCAGGTGGTCCTCGCCGGTGACGTTGAGTCGTCGCAGGTTTTGTTCGGCGATGTCTGCGTTGGAACAGACGTAGATGATGTCAATCCGATCCACGGAGTCGTCGTCTTGGAGCCGCTCGATCAGGGAGGCGATCACCCCTCGGGCCACGAGGGACTTGCCCAGGCCGGTCTCATCGGCGGTGAGGAACCGCTTGGTGGGCGATGGTCCGAAGAAGCGGTCCATCACGTGCGCCACGGTGGCGCGCTGGAACCCGGTTAGACCATCGAGCACCGGCTGGGCGCTGAACGGTTCGGTCACGATCCGGCCACCTGTCGCAGTGCGTCGAGCGCCGGACGGGCCGCCTCGATCACCGACCACAGCTCGTCGAACCCAGGGGGTAGGGCCTGGCGCCCAGTCTCCGAAGCGCGCATCCGGGGCACCAGGCTGTCCAAGGTGTCGAGCACGCCCGGCTGGTCGGCCACCGCCCGGGCCAACAACTCGAACAGACCGTTGCTCCGCAACCCCATCGACCACGTGCCCGACCCGGTGTCGTCGTCCCCGTCTCCCGCGGCCACCACCGAAGCCACGTCGCCCAACCCCAGGATCAGCAGCAGGAATCGCAGGAACTTCTCGGGGGTGTCGACCTGGCGGGCCAGGATCTCGTCGAGCCGACCCTCCGGGTCGTTCACCAGACGGGCGCGGGCCACGCTGGACCGGCGCAGCACCGTGCCGTCAGGACCGATGATCGATGCCGTCACGACGAGGAACGGGGACACCTCATCGATGTCGACCGGACCGAGCACCCCGTCAACCGGCTCCTCGTCATTCACCACCAGCGCGGTCCCGCGCCGGGTGAGGAGCTCCACCGTGATCGTCACGCCGTCGGGGATCTGCGATCCCGGCGCGCTCACGTGCACTGCGTAGCTGGAGCCATCGATCCGCACCGTGGCGGTCCACGACAGCTCCCCCAACCCTTGGAGCGCTTGCTGAAGGGTCCAGATCGCCTGCTCGGTCGGGTCGACATCGGCACCGCCCTCAGGGGCGTACGCCTCCAGGATCGCTCCGAAGCCGGATTCGGGCCGCAGCATCTGGTCCACGCCGAGCTTGGAGGCACCACCCCTCAGCTCCACCAGCAACTCCACGTTCCCCTCGAAGGCGGCATCGGTGGCATTGGCCGACCCCACGAACAGGTGAACGGCCCGGTTCCTTTCAACCACGTACAGCTTGGCGTGGAGACCGACCAGCCGTGACCGTTCGCCCGGCCCTGACGCTGGCTGCGCATCACCAGGGTTACCGGAGTGATGTGCGTCGTCCGGATCGTCCAGGTCCGCTGCCGCACCCACCACCAGGGTTGTTCCGATCCCTTCCAGGGTTTCAGGCTTCAGCCGGTCCAGTTCCTCCACCCGTGACACCACCGTGACGTCGCTGTCGGAGGGGACCACGCGGGCGAGGCCGCCGTCGCTGAGGAAGGGCGTCACCACGAGGTGCCGGTACCCGTGGAAGTCCGGCCGTTCGTTCACACCCGGGAGCCCGTAGGCGAAGAAGCTCGGCTGATCCCTCACGTGCTCGGGCAGTTCCCATTCCACCCGGCGCACCGAGTCGGCGAGCCGCTCGATGCCGTCGATGCGCTCGACACTGGGGGGCTGCGTCCCCATCGCCGGCAGAGCCCGAAGCAGGTCGGCGAGTGGGCGGTTGGCGGCACGTGGTCGTCCGGTCTCGCGGCCGTCGAGCCGCAAGCCGAGGTCCCAGCTACTCGAGTCGGTGAGGTTCCTGGTGAGGACCAGCAGCCGGACCGCCGGGTCGTCATTCTCAGCAATGAAGCGCAGGTACCACAGCTTTGGGTGGAATAGACGGCCCGGGCGGGGGCGGCGGACCTCGTGGACCATCGGCTCCAAGAAGGCGAACAACCCGCTGGCGCGCTGGGGTACCACCATCTGGCCGGCTTGGCAGAACAGGTCGACCCGGGACGCGGCCGAGCGGACCGCTTCCATGAGCGCGATGGGATCGTTGCTCCGGGCCAACCGGTACGAGGCGAAGGCGAGCGGCAAGACCAGCGCGGTCTCGAGATCGAGGGTGAACGTGGTACCGACCGCACGGTCCAGCTCATAGCCGGGGGGTGGCCGGAGCAGGTCCAACAGGACATGTCGCTGATCAGGCGGAAGCAC
>CAZVVS010000601.1:0-2725 GCA_964630585.1 uncultured Gordonia sp. | reverse complement strand
TCGGCGGCGAAGACGACGTTGCCGCTGGCGATCCAGGTCTCGACCGCGGCGAAGGGAGCCTCTCCACCGGGAACACAGCGTCCATCGACATTCGCACCATCCGACACTTGGATCCCGGAACCGGCCTCGACCACGACGCTGTGGGTATCGAAGTTCAGGCCCAGGGTTCCTCCGGCTGTGATGTGGAGCAGGGCGCCACTCCCGACCCGAACATCCTCCGGTGCAACTCGGGTACCGGTGAGAGTACAGTCGGAGGTCACCGCCCACACCCCCCAGTCGGGCGGCATGCACGGCGCTTCCGCCCCGTCGAGCGGGTCCGTTCCGAACGCAACCTCGTCGCTGTCAAGGGCGCCATCACCGTCCGAGTCGGCGGTATCCGGGTCGGTGCCCCGGTCCTCCTCGTCGGCATTCGGCAACCCATCCTCGTCTCGGTCACCACCATCGCCAAAGTACTCGTCATAGTCGCTCGTTCCGTCGGCGTCCGAGTCGTTTCGAACCAAAACGAACGAACTGAGCATGTCATTGAAGGCGTAGGCCGACAGATCCGACACATCCGACGTGATGCTCACCTGGGCTCCACTGTATCCGTCCCGGAACAGCGTGAGCTGAGCCACCCCCGGCGAGTCGATCGTGATGGACGTGATGGAATCGTTGAACAGTGTTCCCTCGTCCCACCAGTCCCCCCAGGTGTCGATGAGGAACCCCGTGAGCGTCGATTGATTCCCGGTGAACGTGAGTGGGTAGTTGTTCCGGAAATCGTTCTCGGGGTGCCCCTGGTTGTAGCTGGCGTGCCGATAGATCGTCACTCCCGGCTCCGCGGGCTCATCCGCGTGGTCGAAGGAGTCGGCCCAGTCGATGGCCGCTTGAGTGTCCAGATTCTCCAGGATCGAATCATGGTTCGCGGTGGTGAGCACCCGGAACCCGAAGTTCGGCGTACGGTAGTGCGGGGACTCGAACGCGTCGGCGGCGAGCAGCCACTCCCCCGGCAGGGACGACCACACTTCTACACGCTCGTCGTTCTGGAGAGGATCGTTGTCCCGAGCCGACGTGAACGAGGCGACACCGCCAACGATGCCCCACCGTTGGTTCAAGTCGAGCTCGGCATCGCCCCTGCTGTCCCGCCCGCGGTCACCCCAGTCATCCCATAGGTCCCAGATGAAGCCGCTGGAATCGTCCAGTTCATTGCACTCGTCCCAGTTCGTCAAGCCGTCCAGGAGCGCCCGAATCGGATCGTCCACGGGAAGAATTCCCAGCAGGACGTCGATCCACCCCTCACATGTACCAACTCCGAGGAGACCGTAGATGCCCAGGTGCGGTGTCGCCGCCGTCACGAAACGATGAACAGACCCCCAGTTCTCGTCCGAATCCGCCATGTACCTGCGGATGATCAGTCCCCCCATGGAGTGGCCGACCAGCACCACCTTGTCAGCACCGGTCGCGGATTTCACGCCGCGAACAAAGCTCTCCAGGCGTCGCGCGTACTCGGTGTTGGAGGAGAAAGAGTAGCTCCCACTGTCATCGCCGTAGTACTCGAAGCTCCACAGGCTGTCTGGGTCGGTGACCGGGAACGAGCCGGCATCGGCCACCGTCTTGCAGCCCGAATAGGGCCGACCATCCGCGACGGTCGCAATCATCGGCTCCCAGTCCGCACAGGTTCCCGTGATCCCATGCACAAAAATCTTCGGATACGGCACCCCCGCCCACGCGTTCTCCGACGCGAGGCCCAGCGCAAAGAGCGCGCCGAGCCCGAAACCCCTCGCCAGGTCGCGGCCGCCCATGGCCCTACTCACACGCGCCGATGCAGAGCGCGCCCGCCGCGGAGATGCGGCTCGTGCCCGTCGCGGCGAGGCGGATGTTGCCGTCCACCTCCAGCTTCTCGCTGGGGGAGGAGGTGCCGACGCCGATCTTCCCGTCGGTGAGCACCAGCACCTGGTTGTGCCAGCTCGTGTTGTCGGCGTTGGGCGTCATGAACTGCACGCCGTTGCGGAAGAGCACCTCGTCGCCCCACCCGTTGAAGCTGCTATTGGTGTTGGTGGAGGGGTCGTAGCCAATCGACACCGTAGGCCCGCCCTCGGGGTCACCGACCACCAGCGCCTCGTAGGAGCCCGGGCTGTAGCCGAAGGTGGAGCGGTCCAGGTAGGGGCTCAACAATTCCCAGGTGAGGTAGGCGTTCGACTCGATCCACTCCGTGGTCGCGTACGGGGCGAGGTCCCCGGCGAGGACGTAGTCCGACGCGATGACGTCCACCGTGCTGGCGACCGCCGCCACGCTCTCGGCGGAGGCGTAGCCGCGGCCGTTCACCCAGTCCTGGGTCGCGTAGGGGCCGAGGTCGGCCGCCGTCAGGTAATCCCCCTCGGGCGCATAACCGCTCACGACCACGCCGTACTCGGTCGTGGTCGATGCGCCGTGACCGCCCGCGACCACCGAGTAGCCGCCGGTGGCGCTGCCGCCCCGCCCGCCAGCCACGAGCGCGTAGTACCCGGCGGTGTTCTCGTAGCCGCCACACACCGCGGCCCCGTTGTCGGTGGTCCGGTTCGTGGAGCCGCCGCCAATCCAGGCCCACTCGCCGTTCGCGACGTGCGAGCCGCCGCCGCTGACGGTGGCGCCGCGGCCGGAGGCTACATTGTTCGCGCCTCCGTACACCGCGGCGAGCTCCTCGGAGGCGCTGTTCCCGCCGCCGCCCGAGACGCTTGTCCGGTTCGCGCTCGCAGTGTTGCTCTGGCCC
>CAZVVS010000600.1:0-2734 GCA_964630585.1 uncultured Gordonia sp. | reverse complement strand
TGCATCGACGTTCCCGGACACATGCGGGAGACCCTGTGGAGTCCAGTCACAGCCGCCCGTAGTGCCAGCCTCTGAGATCAACTCCTCAGTCCGGCGCTCTGGGGTTTCGCCGTCGGGCAGTGCGTCGACCCGAGCGGCGTGAGCCGCCAGCGTTTGCAGCGGCACTGAACCGCCGACTTGTATGCAGGCACCGGTGTTGAGGGCCGTCGGCTCGTAGCGTCCGGTAGGTCGCTGGTCGGGTTGGCTCGTGAATCGCCTGCCGCCTTCGGGTTGGCTCTCCCAGGGTGTGCCTCCCGGCCGGCGACCGGCTGCGGTCTGGCTCAACAGAGGCGTGATGCTCAAGCCCGGGTGCTCGAAGTCGGCATGCCGACCGTGGTCTTCCCCATCGGACACGGACACAAGGACCACGACGTGATCATCGGAGTTGACCCGCACAAGCTCTCCCACACCGCGACGGCGGTGGACCCGTTGACCAACACGGCGGCGGCTTCGCTGCGTGTCGATGCCAGCCTGGCCGGCTATCGAGAACTACTGCGCTGGGCCGCTCAGTTCCCGCAGCGCCGGTGGGCGGTCGAGAACGCGAAGGGCCTCGGATGTCACCTAGCGCAATGGCTCATCGCCCGTGATGAGACAGTGCTCGACGTCGCGACCACGGCGACGTCACGGGTGCGCGAACTCTCGCGGGGCGGGCGACGCAAGAACGATGTGATCGACGCATCCGCCGCGGCCAGCGTGGCCGCCCTCCAGGGGGACGCCCGCGAGGTGGGCGCCGACGACGAGACCACGATGTTCGCCATTCTCGAGGAACGACGAGCGAACCTAGCTGCGCAACGGGTTCGGGCCGTGAACCAGCTCCATGCGTTGCTGCGCGACCTGATCCCCGGCGGTGCCAGGACAGCACTCACCGCCAATGCGGCAGCGACCGCGCTTCGAGCCGTGCGACCGGCCACCCCGACCGAACGCACCCGCAAGGACATCGCTTGGGATCTCGTGCGAGACGTCAGAGCTCTTGATCAGCGCCTCGCCGCGATCGCCGAACGGATGACCAGCGCCCTCGATGACCACGGCAGCAGCCTGATCGAGGTCGACGGCATCGGGCCCGTCCTGGGCGTTCGCCTCATCGGCCGAACAGGAACCGCGAGCCGCTTCCCCAACGCGGACGCGTTCGCCAGCTACGCCGGGGTGGCACCGATCGAAGTGGCCAGCGGTGAGCGGACCACCCACCGGCTGTCGCGTAGCGGCGATCGCCAACTGAACTCGGCGTTGCATCTCGTCGCGGTCACTCAGGTCCGCATGCGCGACAGCGCCGGCCGCCGCTACTTCGACCGCAAGATCGCCGAAGGCAAGACCCGCAACGAAGCGATGCGATGCCTCAAGCGAAAGATCGCCGCCCACGTGTGGCGGCGCATGCTCGCCGACGAACGACGACGCCAAACACGCGAGGAGGAATCCTCCACTGCTGCTTGACACAACACAGAGGCACCCTGGGTCTGATGGAGGCTCGGGCTATTGGTTTCCAACCCCGACGGGGCCGGCCTGTTGGGCAGCGTAGAAGGCTGCTTCGAACTCCGCTGGTGGCACGTCGTGGCAGTGGGTGTGGAGGCGGTGCTCGTTGAACCAGTGCACCCACGACAGGGTGGCGAGCTCGAGCTCGTCGACGTCGTCCCACCCTGCGGCGTCGGGCCCGTAGACGCACTCGGTCTTGTAGAGCCCGTTCGTCGTCTCGGCCAGGGCGTTGTCATAGGAGTCGGCGACGGTGCCGATCGAGGGCCGGGCGCCGATCTCGTCGAGACGCTCGGTGAAGCGCACACTGGTGAATTGCGACCCGGCGTCGGAGTGGGTCACCAACCCGATCAACCGGCGGGCGCCGCGGGAGGCCCGGGCCATCTCGAGCGCGTCGAGGACCATGTCGGTCTTCATGTTCGACGCGACCCGCCACCCGACGACGCGGCGGCTGAACGCGTCGACGATGAAGCACACATAGGCCATGCCCGACCGGGTCGGCACGTAGGTCAGGTCCGTGACCCACAGCTGGTTCGGCGCGGTCGCGCGGAAGTTCCGCTTCACCAGATCGGGTGCCCGAGAGGCGTCGGGATCCGACAGGGTGGTGAACACCTTCTTCCGTCGGCGGGAGATGCCCTCGATGCCCAGTTCCCGCATCAGGCGGGCCACCTGGTCGCGGCCGACGTCGTGACCGGCGCGGCGGGCGGCCTTCCAGAGCTTGTGGGCCCCGTAGACCTTCCGGTTGGTCACCCACAGCACCATCAGCACCTGCATCATCACCGCGTCGCGCAACGCCCGCGCCGACGGTGCGACCTCTCGGCGCTTCGCGGCCCGATACGTGCTCGGAGCCACCTGCAGGACCTTGCAGATGGGCTCGACTCCGAACTCGTCGCGGTGCTCGTCGATGAACGCGACGATCACTTCTGTGGGCGGTCGAGCTCCGCCGCGAAGAAAGCCGAAGCCTTCTTCAGGATCTCGTTTGCTCGGGCGAGCTCACGGTTCTGCTGGGCCAGGTCCTTGTTCTCCTGCTCCAGCTCGTGGACCCGGAGGGCGTCCGGACCCGCAAGGCCCTCGACGACATCGCGCTCGTGGACCCACTTGCGGACCGACTCGACCCCGTACCCGAGCTGGGTGGCGATGCGCTGCACCGTCCCGTGGTCGGTGCCCAGCTCCTCGCGGAGCTGGCGGACCAACCGGACCGCTCGGTCCTTCTCCTCATCGGTGTACCGAC
>CAZVVS010000599.1:0-2740 GCA_964630585.1 uncultured Gordonia sp. | reverse complement strand
CCTCGCCGCGCGCCACCAGCGACCGTGCGATCTTGCTGGATGCACCTGTCCCGACTATGGACACTCGGCCCTGAGTGGAACACCGCGCAGACCGCGCGATGCGCTGCCCGCTACTGCTTGTAGGACGAAAGGAAGTTGCCGATCCGCTCGATGGCCTCGGTGAGGTCCTGCGCCCACGGGAGGGTGACGATCCGGAAGTGGTTCGTGTCGTCGAGGTTGAACCCGCTGCCCTGCACGACGAGGATCTTCTCCTGCAGCAGGAGGTCTTGGACGAACTGCTCGTCGTCGTGGATCTCGTGTACGTCGGGATCCAGGCCGGGGAACGCGTAGAGCGCGCCGCGGGGCTTCACGCAGGAGACGCCGGGGATCTCGTTGAGCTTCTCCCACGTCACGTTGCGCTGCTCGTAGAGCCGCCCGCCCGGTTGGCACAGCGCGTCGATCGACTGGTAGCCGCCGAGGGCCACCTGGATCGCGTGCTGGCCGGGGACGTTGGAGCACAGTCGCGTCGAGCACAGGACGTGCAGTCCTTCGATGAAGCCCTGGGCGTGGTCCTTGGGGCCGGTGATGACGACCCAGCCGGCGCGGTAGCCGCACACCCGGTAGGCCTTCGACAGGCCGTTGAAGGTCAGGCACAGCAGGTCGGGGGCGAGCGACGCGATCGAGACGTGCTCGGCGTCGTCGTAGAGGATCTTGTCGTAGATCTCGTCGGCCAGCAGCAGCAGTGAGTGGCGTCGGGCGACATCGGCGATCTGCGCGAGCACCTCGCGCGAGTAAACGGCGCCGGTCGGGTTGTTCGGGTTGATGACCAGCAGCGCTTTGGTGCGGTCGGTGATCTTGGATTCGAGGTCGGCGACGTCGGGCTGCCAGCCGTTGGATTCGTCGCAGCGGTAGTAGACGGGCTTGCCGCCCGACAGCGTGGTCATCGCGGTCCACAGCGGATAGTCGGGGGAGGGGATCAGCACCTCGTCGCCGTCGTTGAGAAGCGCCTGCATCGTCATGGTGATGAGCTCGGAGACTCCGTTGCCCAGCAGCACGTCATCGACGTCGAAGTAGGGGAACTCGTCGATCAACTCGTAGCGGGTCACAACCGCGCGGCGAGCCGACAGCACGCCGGTGGACTCGGAGTAACCCTGCGAGTATGGCAGCGCATGGATCATGTCGCGCATGATCACGTCGGGCGCCTCGAAGCCGAACAGCGCCGGATTGCCGATGTTGAGCTTGAGGACCCGATGTCCCTCGGCCTCCAACCGGGCCGCGTGTGCGTGCACCGGACCACGGATCTCGTAGCAGACGTTCTGCAGCTTGTAGGACTGCTCGAGCGGCTTGAGGTTCTGGTTCAGGTGCGAAACGTGCGGTCTACTCACCCGTCAATTGTGACAGCCGCGTGCAAATCGGTTTTCATCGAACCCGATTGGCGTGCTCGCGTTGCCGCTACTCGTCGGCGTCGGTGAAGCGGGCCGACACCGACCGCCCCAATGCAGCGACTTGCGCGTCGAGTTCGGGGACCAGTTCCGCGGCGCTGCGCCGGATGGCGTACTCGCCGCCGTTGGTGGACAGCATCGGTTTACCCAGGCGCAGCCATCGCACCCAGCCCGGGCAGAAGACGCGCCGCTTTCGCTTCTCGATGCCCTTGGCAAATGCCGTGCCGCACTTGTCGATGGAGGTCGTCTTGCCCAGCGGCGGCGGCATGCGGCGCAGCATCTCCTGGAACGCCGGCAGGTCCGACTTGGCGTCGCGCACCATGGGGGTGTCGATCCAGCTCATGTGGGCGCTGCCGACGTCGACGCCCAGGTGCGAGACCTCCAACCGCAACGCATTGGCGAAGTTCTCCACCCCCGCCTTCGACGTGCCGTAGGCGGCCAGGCTCGGTGCGACCGCGTAGGCGGCCAGCGACGAGACGACCAGGACGTACCCCTGGCGTTCGATGATCGACGGCAGCGCGGCGCGCACGGTGTTGAAGACGCCGTTGACGTTGATGTCGATAAGCCGGTAGAACGCGGCCGGATCGACGTTGAGCACGGTGCCGTAGGTGGCGATACCGGCGTTGGCCATGACGACGTCGAGGCCGCCGAAGCGCTCGGTCGCCTGCGCGACGGCCGACTGCATAGACTCCAGACTCGTCACGTCGGCGACGATGCCCAGTGCGGAGTCCTCGCCCAATTCGGCGACGACCGCGTCCAGCGCCTTCTGGTCGATGTCGGTGAGGACCAGGTTGGCACCGCGCTTTCTCAGCTCACGCGCCGTCTGGGCACCGACGCCGTTGCCGCCGCCGGTGATCAGGACCGTTTTTCCCCGTACTGAACCCATGGGTCTGAGGGTAGGCCTCAGCTCTGGCCGGGGCCCTTCTTTCCCGGGTCCATCCCGAAGCCCTTGGCCTTCGGGGCAGGAGCGGCTTTGGTCTCGGCTGCGGGTGCCCCGGCAGGCGGTGCCTCAGATCCAGGAGCCTCGGCGGGCGCAGCCTCAGTGGCCGGTGCCTCAGCGGCTGGTGCCCCTGCGGCGGGGGCCTCAGCAGTCGGAGCCGGTGCTGCCGCCGTCGCTGGTGCGGCGGGCTTTCCCAGGCCGCCCTTCATGCCTCCCATGCCGCCCTTCATGGCAAAGCCCTTCGCGGCTGGCTTTGCGTCGGCCGCGGGTGCTTCGGCTGCGGGTGCTTCGGCAGGTGCGGTTTCTGCTGCTGCGGGCGCGGGCGCGGCGGGCTTTCCCAGGCCGCCCTTCATGCCTCCCATGCCGCCCTTCATGGCAA
>CAZVVS010000598.1:0-2747 GCA_964630585.1 uncultured Gordonia sp. | reverse complement strand
GTCGACGATCCCGCTGCGCCCGATGTCCAGGCCCTCGCCGGGCAGCGTGTTCTGGTTGACCGTCGCCGCCCAGGCCACCGTCGTGATCCAAATGGCGCCCAACAGCACCGCACCGACCAGTGAGACCCGCGTCTTGCGGCGGACCACCTCGCCGAGGGCGCCGTGTGGCGTGCGCCAGGCCAACCGGACGTCGGCGGGGATCGCCACCGGGATGACCATGATCGGCAGCAACAGAATGAACAGCGGGGTGAGCAGCACCCGGGCGTGCATGAAGTCGCCACCCTGCCGCAGCCAGTACAGAGCCAGGATCAGGCCCGCCGCCACGACCACCACCACGACGGTCCGCGGGGCGCGCAAGCCGGCGAAGAAGGCGTCCACCCGGTCCCGGACGCTGCGGGCCGCGACCGCCCCGTCTGCGGCCGGAACCGCTCCCGGGGTCCGGAGAAGGCCGATCCGCCGGGAGTACAGCAACCATGCGACGGCGACCAGCGCCAGGATCACAGGCAGCAACAGCACGTACGGGCCGAACATGTTGGCCAGGTACTTGAAGCCCTGCCCCCACTTGGACCCCGACGCGTCCTTGGCGATCGCCGGGTTGGGGACGAGCACCGCGTAGTAGCCCATCCGGAACACCTGGTAGGCCACCGGGAGGATCCCTGCGACGACGATGATCGCCACGCGCATCCCCCACCGGCCGATGAAGTCCTCGCGCGACGACGTGCTCGGCGCGCACACGAGGACCAGCAGGACGAGTGCGCCCAACAGGGTCAGTTCGGGACGGATCAGCGGCGCCGACCCGGCCACGAAGGCCAGGAACAGCGTGCCGAAATTCTCGCGGCGACTCGTCGTCGGATCGCGTTTGGCCCACGCCAGGAACAGACACCACAGTGCTGCGACCCAGAAGATCGAGAGCCCGTTCTCCAGGCCACTCGTCGCGAAGTCGCGCGCCGGGGGCAGCGTGATGTAGATGATCGAGCCCAGCGGGAGCAGCAGCGTCACACCGCGATTGGCCGCCACCGACGGCCACAACAGCCGCGCGGTCCCGTACATCGCCAACGGGATCGCCACCACCGACATGATCAGCGCCGTCCACAGCGCCACGTATTCGAGTTGGCCGCCGGTGATCCAGGAGAAGAACCACAACACATAGGTCCAGGCCGTCGACGTGTTCGCCTCGACGCGCTCACCGGCGTTGAACACCGGGCCGTTGCCGGCCATCAGGTTGCGGATGGTGCGCAGGACGATCAGGCCGTCGTCGGCGATCCACCGCCGCTGCCAGGCACCGATGGTGAAGAAAGTCGTGACGCCGATCGCGCCGATCAGGAAGCTGAGGTACGCGACCCGAGCCCGCAGGCCGGTCACGCCCGATTCAGCTCCAGTTCGGGTAGGCATAGACGGCGACACCCACGCATACTATCCAGGCCAGGGCGAGGACCTGTAGCACTCGGTCGCCCAGCGCGATCTCCTCCGGCTCACCGGCCGCACCCCCGTCGACGTCGACGGCGTAGCGCAGGATAGCGATGGTGAACGGAACCATCGACAGTGCATAGAAGATGTTGTCGTTCGGCTGACCGTTGAACCGGTGGGCGTCACTCTCGAAGGCCCACAGTCCGTAGAACACGACCACCGACGTCGCGGCGACCGTCCACACGAAGCGCAGGTAGCCGGTGGTGTAATACTCGAGCGACTTACGGATCTTGGCACCGGTCTGCTCGGCCAAGTGCAGTTCGGCGTAGCGCTTACCGGCCGCCATGAACAGCGACCCGAAGGCCATCACCAGCAGGAACCACTTTGACAGGTCGATCCCGGTGGCCACACCGCCGGCGATCGCCCGCAGCAGGAACCCCGAGGACACGATGCAGATGTCGACAACGGCCTGGTGTTTGAGGCCGATGCAGTAACCGATCTGGATCACGAGGTAAATCCCGATCACGACGGCGGTCTGCCAATTTGCGAGCAGCGCGACGGCAATCGACCCAGCCGCGAAGACCGCGAACAGCACGTAGGCAAGGTTGATCGGCACGACGCCCGCCGCAATCGGGCGGAAGCGCTTGGTCGGGTGGTTGCGGTCGGCTTCGACGTCAAGCGCATCGTTGATCAGGTAGATCGCCGACGCCGCCAGGCAAAAGGCGACGAACGCCAATCCGACGTTCTCCCAGACCTGCGCCGGGTTGGTGCCGCTCGCGACCTGTTCAGCGGTGGCAGTCCCGAAGGTCAATTGGCCCGCGGCCAATGGCGCGGCCAGGACCAAGACGTTCTTGACCCACTGGCGGGGACGGATCGCCTTGATCACCCCGGTCGCCAGATTCTTCGGCGGTCCGAGCTCCTTGCCGTGCTCGATCGGCTCCTCGCTCATCAGACACCCGGCTTTCGGTTCGCGAACAATCGGTTGAACACCGCGTCGCCCACTAGTTTGTCACCCGCGATGACGGCACCGGCACTCGCCGCACCGATCGCCGCACCGGCGAGCACATCGGTCGGGTAGTGCACGCCGAGCACGAGCCGCGACAGTAGCATCGGCGGCACGATCGCGGCGGAAAGAGTCGCGATGGACGGCACACTGCTCCGATCGGCCCCGCTCGCTCCGCTCTCGGCGGCCAACGCACGCCCCAGCAGGATCGCGGCCGCCGTCGTCGACGTGGCGTGCGACGACGGGAAGCTCAACTTGCTCGGCGTGCCGACGCCCACGGCAATCGCGGGGTGGTCGGGGCGCGGGCGCCGCACGATGCGCTTGATGATCACCGACG
>CAZVVS010000597.1:0-2751 GCA_964630585.1 uncultured Gordonia sp. | reverse complement strand
GCTGTGGCTCGGCGCCATCGTCGGCATCGCCGCCGCAGCCGTCCTCGCGACGGTGCTGGGCCTGCCGACACTGAGACTGCGCGCCGATTACCTCGCGATCGTCACCATCGCGACGTCGGAGATCCTGCGACTGGTGTTCCGCTCGACGTCGTCGGACAAGATCACCCACTCGACCAACGGCATCTTCGACTACGCGTCGGGGTTCTACGCCGCCAGCCCCTTCGACAACGGCAAGCAGTATTCGTTCCTCGGAGTGAAGTTCCAGGGCACCGACCTGTGGTCGATGCTCATCGGCTGGTCCATCGTCGCTGTGCTGTGTCTGCTGGTCTACCTCTTGGCCCGCAGCCCCTGGGGCCGCGTCCTGCGGGCTGTCCGCGAGGACGAGGACGCCGCCCGCGCCCTGGGCAAGAACGCCTACTCCTTCAAGATGCAGGCCCTGATCCTGGGCGGGTGCATCGGCGCCCTCGGTGGCGTGTTCAACGCGCTGGCAACCCAGTCGGTCAACCCCGACTTCTACTCCACCGCCCAGACGTTCTTCGCCTACGGCGCACTGATCCTCGGCGGTGCGGCCACCGTGTTCGGGCCGGTGTTGGGCGCCATGCTGTTCTGGTTCCTCCTGGCCATCCCCGACGCGCTGCTGCGTCAGGCCACGTCGGGCGCCGACCCCCTGCTGGACCTGTCCAGCCAACAGGTCGGTGCCATCCGCTACGTCATCCTCGGGCTCGCGATCATCCTGATGATGGTGTTCCGGCCGCAGGGATTGATCGGCAACAAGCGAGAGGTGCAACTCAGTGTCTGATCCAACCCCGCCCAGTCTCACGTCGCCCGACGCGGCCCCAGAGCGGATCGATGCGGCCGCTGCCCTGTCCGCGGCGCAGCGCGCGCACATCTTCTCGTCGATCCAACCGGTCCCGGGCGTCGCCAAGCCCGACCCGATCATCGTCGTCGACGACATCACCCGCACCTTCGGCGGCCTCACCGCCGTCGCCGTCGACCACCTGGAGATCCAGCGCGGCGCCATCACCGGCCTCATCGGACCCAATGGCGCGGGCAAGACGACGTTCTTCAACCTCATCACCGGATTCGACCGCCCTGATTCAGGCACGTGCCGACTCGACGGCAAGCCGCTTGGCCGCATGGTGCCCCACCAGGTCGCCCGCCACGGCATGGTCCGCACCTTCCAGCTGACCAAGGCCCTGTCCAAGCTCACCGTGCTGGACAACGTGCGCCTGGGCGCCCGGCACCAACTCGGCGAGCACTTCCTGGCCGCACTCGCACCGTGGACGTGGCGCAAGCAGGAGGCGGCGATCACCGAGCGGGCCAACGAGATGCTGGTCCGGTTCAAGCTCGACGCCAAGGCCGATGATCTCGCCGGGTCCCTCTCGGGCGGGCAGCGCAAGCTCCTCGAGATGGCGCGCGCACTGATGACCGACCCGAAGATCGTGATGCTCGACGAGCCGATGGCCGGCGTGAACCCGGCGCTGACGCAGAGTCTGCTCGAGCACATCAAGGGCATCCGCGACGACGGGGTGTCGGTGGTCTTCGTCGAGCACGACATGGACGTCATCCGCGACATCAGCGACTGGGTCGTAGTCATGGCCCAGGGCCAGGTCATCGCAGAGACCCTGCCCGACCGCCTCTCCGAGAATGAGGCCGTCATCGACGCCTACCTCGGCTCCCACCACGACCAGCGTCTTGAGTTCGACGAGAAGGGGCGTCCGGTCGGCGCGACTGCCGTCCTCGCCGAGCAGGTCGAGAGCGCCATCGAGGCCGACTTGGCCGCCGGCGGCGATCTGTCCGAGGCCGTCGTCGACCTGCCCGCGAACAACCCGAAGGGCCGAGCGTGAACACACCCAACGTCACCCGATCACTGACCCCGGCGCAACTCGCGGCCACGCCGGAGGAGCACCGGCTCCGCGCCGAAGGCGCACTGATGCGCGCCGACGACATCACCGCCGGGTACCTGCCGGGCATCAACATCCTCGAAGGCTGCAACTTCTTCCTCAAGCAGGGCGAGATCGTCGGCATCATCGGGCCCAACGGCGCTGGCAAGTCGACACTGCTGAAGACCCTGTTCGGGCTGATCCCGGTGCGCAAGGGCTCAGTCACCCTGCGCGGCGACGACATCACCTCGGCCAAAGCGCACGTCCTGGTCAACAAGGGCGTCGGCTACGTGCCGCAGACGCAGAACGTCTTCGCGGCCCTCACCATCGAGGAGAACCTCGAGATGGGGGCGTACCTGCGCCCCAAGGAGTTCCGCAACCGCTTCGACTTCGTGGCCGAACTCTTCCCCCTCCTCGGTGAACGGCGGAAGGTGAAGGCCGGAGCACTCTCGGGCGGCGAGCGCCAGATGGTCGCGATGGGCCGCGCCCTGATGATGGATCCGTCGGTCCTGCTGCTCGACGAGCCATCGGCCGGATTGTCGCCGATGTTCCAGGACGAGGTGTTCATCCGCTGCAAGGAGATCAATGGCACCGGCGTCTCGATCATCATGGTCGAGCAGAACGCCCGGCGCTGCCTGCAGATCTGCGACCGCGGCTACGTTCTGGACCAGGGCCGCAACGCCTACACCGACACCGGCGCCAATCTGGCCGTCGACCCGATGGTCGTCGAGCTCTACCTCGGCACACTAGCGGGCAGCTCGGAGAAATAGCCACCGCGAAGTAGCCACCCACACACCAAACAGTCGGGGCCCCACGGATTCCACCCAGAGGCCCCCACAGGCTTATAGATCAGCGAGTAGTCACAGGG
>CAZVVS010000596.1:0-2752 GCA_964630585.1 uncultured Gordonia sp. | reverse complement strand
CGATATCGTCGACCCATGCGCTCGATTCGCTTGCTAGGACCTGGCCGCGCACTGTTGCTCTCGCTGGCCGTCGGTGGATGTGCCGACGACGTCGCGGAAAATGTCTCGACCGACAGCTCGTCGAGCGAGTCCTCGGCGACGTCGCCGACCGCGACGTCACCGACGACGACGTCCGATCCCGACACGAGCACGAGCGCCGACACGAGCACGAGTGCCGACACGAGCACGAGCGCGGACACGAGCACGGACACGAGCACGAGCACGAGCGAGTCGTCGAGCAGCGACGCGACCGAGTCCTCGAGCAGCACCGATCCTGCCGAGAGCAGCAGCGGCTCGACCGGCCCCGATCCGGATCCCGAGTGTGGCAACGGCCTCGTCGAGATGGGCGAGGAGTGCGACGACGCCGGCGAGTCGGCGACGTGCGACGTCGATTGCACGACGGCGCAGTGCGGCGACGGAACCGTCAACGCGACTGCGAACGAGACGTGCGACGACATGGGCAAGAGCGGCATGTGCGACGCCGACTGTTCGGCCGTCGAGTGCGGCGACGGCATCACCAATGTCGTCGCGGGCGAAGTCTGCGACGACGGAGGCGAGACCGCGAGCTGCGATGCGGACTGCACGTTGCCCTCGTGCGGCGACGGCGAGGTCAATGCGACCTTCGGCGAGGACTGCGACGACATCGGCGAGAGCGCGAGCTGCGATGCGGACTGCTCGGCGGCGCAGTGCGGCGACGGTGATCTGAACGCGACCGCTGGCGAGGCTTGCGACGACGGCGGGGCGTCCGCGGCCTGCAATGCCGATTGCTCCGTGTCTTCGTGCGGCGACGAGATCGTCAACCCGGCTGCGGGCGAGCAGTGCGACGACGGCGAGGCGACCCCAACGTGCAATGACGATTGCACGCTCGCTGCGTGCGGCGACGGCATCGTCAACGCGGAGGCGGGCGAGACCTGCGACGACGAGGGCGAGTCGGCGGCGTGCGACTCGGACTGCACCGCACCGAGCTGCGGCGACCTCGTCACCAACGAAGCGGCCGGCGAGGACTGCGACACCGCTGGCGAGACGCTCAACTGCGACGACGACTGCACCGACACCGAGTGCGGCGACGGCAATGCGAACGCGGCTGCGGGAGAAGCCTGCGACGACGCGGGCGACAGCGACGACTGCGATGCCGACTGCACGCTCGCGACGTGTGGCGACGGCGACCTCAACCTCGCGGCGGGCGAGGAGTGCGACGACGCCGGCGAGTCGGCGACGTGCGACGTCGACTGCACGGTCGTGGAGTGCGGCGACGGCATCGACAACGATCTCGCGGGCGAGATCTGCGACGACGGCGGTGTGTCGGCGACGTGCGACGTCGATTGCACGCTGCCGCTGTGCGGCGACGGTGTGACGAACGTGCCGTTCGGCGAAGACTGCGACGACGGCGGACCGTCGGCGACGTGCGACGGCGACTGCACGCCGGCGGAGTGTGGCGACGGCACGGTGAACGCGGACGCGGGCGAAGAGTGCGACACGGCCGGCGCGTCGGCGACGTGCGAGGCGAACTGCGCGCTGCCGAGCTGCGGCGACGGCATCGTCAACGTCGGCGCGGGCGAGACCTGCGACGATCAGGGCGAGTCCGCGGACTGCGACAGCGACTGCACCGCGGTCGCATGCGGCGATGCACTCACGAACGTGACCGCCGGCGAGACCTGCGACGACGGCAGCGCTACGGCGAACTGTGACGGCGACTGCACGCCCGCGACGTGCGGTGACGGAACGACGAACGCTGCGGCGAACGAGGCGTGCGACACGGCCGGTGCGTCCGCGACGTGCGACGCGGACTGCACCGCGCCGCAATGTGGCGACACGCAGCTCAACATGCCGTTCGGCGAAGGCTGCGACGACGGCAACCAGGTGAGCAACGACGGCTGCTCGGACATGTGCGTGACGCAGCAGGTCGTGCAGATGAGCACGGGTGCCGGCTTCACGTGCGCGTTGCTCGACACCGGCAACGTGCGTTGCTGGGGCCTCAACACGAACGGGCAGCTCGGCTACGGCAACCTGGTCAACGTCGGCGACGACGAGATCCCGAGCTCGGTCGGTAACGTGAACATCGGTGGCACGGTCGTGCAGATCTCCGCCGGTGGCATCCACGCGTGCGCGTTGCTCGACACCGGTGCGGTGCGGTGTTGGGGTAACGGCTCGCTCGGTCGCCTCGGCTACGGCAACACGGCGAACATCGGCGACAACGAGCCTCCGTCCGCTGCCGGCGATGTGCCGGTCGGCGGCCTCGTGACGCAGATCGCGGCCGGCGGCAGCCACACCTGTGCGTTGCTCGTCGGCGGCACGGTCCGTTGTTGGGGCAACGGCTCGCTCGGCCGTCTCGGCTACGGCAACCTGAACAACGTCGGTGTCAGCGATACGCCTGCGATCATCGGCGACGTCAGCGTCGGCGGCGTCGTCACGGCGATCACTGCCGGTGATCAGCACACGTGTGCGTTGCTCGTCGGCGGCACGGTGCGTTGCTGGGGTCAGAACAGCGATGGTCGGCTCGGCTACGGCAACACGGCGCTCGTCGGCGACAACGAGACGCCGTCGATGGTGGGAACGGTCGACGTCGGCGGCACGGTGACGCAGATCGACGCCGGCGACACGACGACGTGCGCACGACTCGACACGGGCGACGTGCGGTGCTGGGGTAACGGCGCGAGCGGTCGCCTCGGCTTCCTCGTCTTGCGATAGCGTGGTCGCCGCAACCTTCTCCAGT
>CAZVVS010000595.1:0-2787 GCA_964630585.1 uncultured Gordonia sp. | reverse complement strand
CCAGCTTGCGCTTGCGGTCGTCGGCCTCCTGCGCGGCGATCTGCTCGCAGTGCGCCTGGACAGCAGCCAAGTGCACCGGCGCACCGGAGAGGACCACTCCGCGACGGCTGTTGCGCAGCGCGACGACGGGCAGCCCGCGCTCACCGTCGACAGCGTCGGCACGGTAGGCCGCCAACACCTCGTCGATGCGGGCGGGGACGACGTTGGTGACCGAGAGCATCGGCGACCCGTCGGCCGCCGAGTGCAGGCCGCGACGGGCGGCGACCACGCTGCCGGCGGCGCCGATCAGGCGGGCCAGTGCCAGCAGCGCGCCGTCACCGGGGGCATCGGCAAGGTTCTCGCCCACGCGCACCGCGTCGACAGCGAGGCATCCCTGGGAGTGGCCCACGACGCTGCACGGCGGGAACTCGTCGGTGTCGAGGCCCTGCTTGCGCAGCGACGCCACGGCGGCGAGCTGGGCGAGCAACACGCCGGGGACCGACGCGGTGGCGGCGCTCAGGGCGGTCTCGTCGGGCAACCCGCTGACGGCACCGGCCCCCTCGTCGAGGGCGTCGCCAGCCTCGTACAGCTCGACCCAGTGCAGCGGGTCGAAGCCGTCGGGTGCGGCCATCGACAGCTCGGCGGCCAAGGGCTCGAGCAGCCGCTGCGAAGCGACGACGGTCTGGGCGAAGCTGCGTTGGAGCTCCGCGTCGACGACCAGTTCGGCCAACGTGGGGAGCCACGGGGTGCCCTGCCCGCCGAACCCGACCGCGTATGCCTCGCCGTTGGCGATCCGGTCGATCAGTGACTCCGGTGCGTTGTACGAGTCGGTACGGGCGGTGACGATGCGGTCCTGGTCGATGGTCACAGGTTCTCCTAGATACGTGCGCGTGGCGGGATTCGAGGACCATCGTTACACGCCAAAATGAGGAAACCCTCATGTTTTGGGGTGACCCGTCGGTATACCCGCGAGTAGTCTGGCGAGTAACTTTTCCGGCCGCGTGACCTGCTTCACATGCGCCAGTCAAAGTTCCTGCTCACGCGCCAGCCGACCGCCGCCGACGCCCCCACCTGCGGCGATGGGCAATCGTTATCGAATCGTTATCAACCGCGGTCGCGGCGGATCCGGTATGGTCCGGCCATGTCCGACTGCATCTTCTGCGACATCACCATCGGCAAGGCGCCTGCTCGCCAGGTCTACTCCGACGATGACGTCGTCGGCTTCCTCGACATCCGGCCGGTCATGCGCGGACACACGCTGATCGTCCCCCGGACCCACTCCTCGGGGCTCGCCGACCTCGAGCCCGACGCGGGCGCCAAGGTCTTCGCCGTCGGTCAGCGCGTGGGCATCGCGATGCGCAAGGCGCTCGGTGCCGACGGCGTCAACCTGCTCGTCAACGACGGTCGCGCCGCGATGCAGACCGTGTTCCACACCCACCTGCACGTCGTGCCGCGCCACCACGGCGACAAACTGTCGTTCGCCAAGGGGCTCGTGGTCCGTCGCGACCCGAACCCCGACGAGACCGCGGCGCTGATCCGGCGCGCACTGGCCGACTGACGCACGCAACCACTACAAAAACCAACAGTCGCTACCGTTGCGACGGTAGCGACTGTGAGGACTTGTAGCGGTTGCGTCAGGCGCGCTCGCGCATTGCGCGGAAACCGCCGGCAATGCGGACCAACTTGGTGAAGCCGAGGCGCGACAAACGCGTTTCGATCTCGTCGGCCTGGGCGTTGAGCGCCACGACGGCGACCTCGGCGTCGGGTCGGACGGCCGGGTTCAGGCGGAGTCGACCGGTCAGCTCGCCGGGTTCGACGACAAGCGCGCCGGGCACACTCCCCTGGTGCCGCACGACCTGGGGCCGCACGTCCAGGATCACCGCATCACCGCATGCGACGTGCTCAAACGCCTGTTCCGCTGTGATCTCCCGCATCATGGCCAACTCCCGGTTTCGTCTCGTATTCGCGCTGTCACATCGTCTCGTGAAATTCCCTGGGTGCAACGACACTTATCGCGCGCCGGGTTCCCATTGTTACGGATATCACATCGCGTTAACGCCTACGAAATCGCAAAGGTTCGGTCTCAGTGTCGACGACGACACGGATTCAGTACTTGCCGCGGCGGCCCGCGACCTTGGGATTCGACCGGCGGTTGCCGTCGCGCGGACCGCCCTTTCCATCGCGCGGACCGCCTTTGCGGCCCCCGCGCGAGCGCGGCGGGCCCATGTCTCGCCGCAGGTCGATGGCGTTGCGCCCGATTCGGGTGTGCTTGAGCTGGGCCAGCGTCTCGGCGTCGAGGTCGGCGGGCAATTCGACGAGCGAGAAGTCGTCGCGGATGCTGATGTTGCCGAAGTCCCCGCGCGAAAGGCCGCCCTCGTTGGCGATCGCCCCGACGATCGCCCCGGGGGTGACCTTCTGCTTGCGCCCGACAGCGATCCGGTAGGTCGCGAACGAACCGCCCCCGCGCGGCGCGCGGTCGGAGCGGGGCTCACGCGGCGGACGCTCGCCGGGTGGCGGGTCCGGGGCCATCAAGAAGCCACCGTCGCGCGTCTCGAGCGCCAGCGCTGCAGCGATGTCGGCCATCGCCACGTCGTTGTCGCGCGCATAGCTCTCCACGAGCCCACGGAACAGGTCCAGGTTGTCCGAACCGAGGTTCTCGGTGATCGAGTCGGCGAAGCGTGCCACGCGCTGGGCGTTGACGTCCTCTGCCGAGGGCAGGTCGATCTCGGTCAGCGGCTGCCGCGTCGCCTTCTCGATCGCGCGGAGCAGGTGGCGCTCCCGCGGCGAGACGAACAGAAGTGCCGTCCC
>CAZVVS010000594.1:0-2792 GCA_964630585.1 uncultured Gordonia sp. | reverse complement strand
TGAGGTCGGCGGAGTCGAGGATGCGTTCTTTCTGCCACGACTTCTGCACGTTCCCGTCGCCGCTGCCGCCGAAGATCCCGGTGTTGTGACTGCGCGACTCGGTCGCGACGTAGTGGTCACCGATGGCGTTCGACAGCGAGTCGACGTAGCTGTCGTCGTCGACGTTGCCGCCGTACCAGACGACGTTGCACGCGTCTTTCATCGCATCGAACTTCGTTTTCCCCCACACACCTATCGCTTGTGACGGGGACTGCAGAATGGTGAGCAGGATGAGGCCACGGCTACCGAAGTGGCTGTACCAGGTCGGAAGCTGTTGCAGTTTGCAGATATTGGCTGCTTCGTCGAGCACGAACACCATCGGAATCGGCATCCGACCCGAGGACTGAGTACTCGCGAAATCGCGGGCGGTGTCACCGATCGCACCGATCAACGCGGTGGTCAGGGCCGACGCAGATCCAGGGCCTTCCATACTCATGGCATAGACGGTGTCGGTACTGCGCACGAATTCGGCGGTCTCGAACTCGGGCAGCGAATGTATCCGGGGGCCGGGGGTGAACATGACACCGCCGTCACTGTCGATCGTGATCTGGACCCGGTGGTTCGGCAACACTGCCTGGGCGTAACGCGGTTCGTCCAACGGGGCCAGGAAGCGCCGCGCCATGTCGTAGAACCCGTCACGCTGTTTGGCATTGATGCGTTGCTTGCCGCGCATCGCGTTGGCCAGATCGGGGTAGCCCTGCTGGTCGAGAATGGCTACGGGTACCTGCGACTGGGTTTCGCGCAGCCAGTCCACGACGTGACGCATGTCCCCGCCGGCCACCGCGGCCGCCAGCACGTAGGACCCGAACAAGTCACGGGCGGCACCGTCGAAATAGGCGTCGACACGAGCGTTTTCGTCGGTGGCGGCCGACACGAAGTAGTCGCACACCACTTTCGCCGACGGCAGGTCGGTGACCTGACGTAACGGGTTGAACCAGAACGTGGCCCCCTCACGAGGATTGCCGGTGGTGACACCTTGCAGATCGAAGCGCCACACCGAGCCCATCTGCTCCCGCAAATACGCGGTGTGGGTGTAGAGGTCCTTCTTGTTCGACGTCGCGACCAGGGCGCCGGGTGCGTAGCACGCCGCCGGAATGGCCAGTGCGGTCGTCTTTCCCATCCGGGCACCCGCAATCGCCAGGCACACCCATTCCCACAGCATCCACAGTTCACGGTTGCGGTTCACTGTGCGGCCCAATGGAATACCGAGAAAGCCTGGGTGGTTCCGACTGATCGCCGGCGCGATCCGGGACGTCACCTTTGCCAATTGCCGGGGGTCGGTCGCTTCGACGTCACGGGGGTCGGCCATGGTCGCCGCTACCCGGTCGAGACGTTTGTCCGATCCTCGCTCTTTGCTCTTCCCGCTGCGTCCGGTGTGTGCGAAAGCCCACCACGCGACCCCGACAATGGTTGCTAGGAAGAGTATTTCGACAATCAGGAACACGGTCGCCGCAGTGGGCCACACCTGCTTACCGGTCCCGATCGACAACAGCAGTCCGACCGGGTTCCAGCCGCCGCCCTGTTCGCCGGCGAGATGATGGGCGACCACCGGCAGAAACGACGCCGGAACGACCACAGCAATCACCTTGAGAATCGCCATGTCCTTGTCGGCACTGCCACGAGGCCGCTCACGCCGATTACTACTCATCACAGTCACTTCCCTTGCTGGTAACGGAAATCGGTCAAACGCCACCCGTTGTCGGTGCGGGTCACGGTGGTGCGCCAGGTCTGCGGGGACCTGGGAGTAGACGAACCGGTGGCGTGCAGGACGGTTTGGCGGCAGCTCACGTCGATCACCAGAGTCCGCATCCCCTGCGGTGCGGCCGGAGTGCTCGCGGCCCGCATACAGGAGGCGGTGACCGCGTCCCCGGATTCTTTCCAGGCCAACCACTCTCGATGCGGGGACACCCCGGATGGGCTGGCGTCGTCGTTGTCGACGGTGCCCGCCAAGTCGCCGCCGAGCCACGGTCGCGCCCGGCGCAATGCGTCGGCTTTGCTGGCGTCGATCGCTGGTTGCCACGACAGAATCGCCTGCAGCGCGGTGGTGGCGGTGCCGGCGGCGTCGAGGTCGGCCGGATTCAGCGGGTCGATGCGAACGTGGTCGTCAGTGGCGCGAGGTGGTGAATCAGTGCCACACCCGCTCAGTGCGGCAGCGAGCGCCGCGGCACCCAGAACGAAGGTGCGCCACCGGGTCGGTGTGCCGGTCACGGGCGCGCTTTCCGAATAGGGCACAACCGCACTGGGTGCTTGTTGATCTGTCATCGTTTCGCCGTCCGGTATTTGGGTTCGTTCGCGAGGATGATGTCGACGTAGGGGCGAGTTTGGACGTCGTAGTCGGCGTGCCCGGTGGGGAATCCACCGCTGCGCCGGACCGCGCCCGAACCGGCGTTGTATCCGGCGAGATAGAGCTCGGTCGGCCCGTTGGGGGCGGTCACGGTGCCCTCAGCGATCCAGGCGTCGATCTCGCGGGCGATGTCGCACATGTAGTGGCCTTGGGCCATGACCGCGTCGCCGATCTTGTTGCGGTCGCCGGTGCCTGCGGGTCCGGTCGGGGCGCCGTTGGCGTCGACGGGGAACCCGTACACCGCCCACGTCGAGTCGATGAACTGGCTGTATCCGGCCGCACCGGCACCGTTGTGCCCGTGGGGCGCAAAGCCGCCTTCCTGCATGTCTTGTGCAGCCAGCAGCGACGGTTTGATCTGCGGGCAGATCGCACCCGCGCGTTGGAGCCACGGTGCGAACTCCGCCGGCAC
>CAZVVS010000593.1:0-2802 GCA_964630585.1 uncultured Gordonia sp. | reverse complement strand
TGTCGCCCGCCAGTGGGATGGGGCCATCTGGGGTGTGTTTCGCCAGTGGGATGGGACCATCTTGTCGCCAGTGATGGGACCACCCGTTCGCCAGTGATGGGACCACTTCTCGGGGTCCGCCAGTTCCGGTGTCGTTGACGCTCGGCTTGCCGTCGCCGTTGTCGACGAGACCCAACTGGAGGCGGCCATGGCGTTCCGGGAGGTTCGCGTGTTCGAAGTGCGAGAGGTGCTGCGGTTGTGGCTGCGGGGCGAGGGGCTGCGGGCGATCAGCCGCCTGGCTGGCATGGACCGCAAGACGGTTCGCCGCTACATCGATGCCGCCGAGGGACTCGGCCTGGACCGAAGCGGGGATGAGGAACAGTTGACCGATCTGCTGCTGGGCCAGGTGGTCGAGCGCGTGCGGCCGCATCGGACCGACGGCCGCGGTCAGGCCCGCCGGCTGCTCGATGCGCACCGGGACCAACTCGAGGTGTGGCTCGACAAGGACAAGGGCGGGCTCACGGTCGTGAAGGCGCACGAGCTGCTCGAGCGCAGGGGCGTGATCGTTCCGGAGCGGACGCTGCACCGCTACGCACTCGAAGAGCTGGGCGTCGGACGGTCAGCCCGGGGGTCGACGGTCCGGATCGCTGATGGCGAGCCGGGTGATGAGTTGCAGGTCGACTTCGGGAAGCTCGGCCGGCTCCTCGACCACGACTCTGGAAAGCAGCGTGACCTCTGGGCGCTGGTCTTCACACCGGCCGTGTCCAGGTTCACCTTCGTGTGGCTCACACACCGCCAGACGACCGATGACGTGATCGCGGGGTTCGAAGCCGCGTGGGCGTTCTTCGGTGGGGTGTTCGCCACAGTGATCCCCGACAACATGAAGACCATCGTCGACGGCGCTGATGCGATCGAACCGAGGCTCAACCAGGCGTTCGTCGAATACGCGCAAGCCCGAGGGTTCGTGATCGATCCGGCCCGGGTCCGGTCACCGCAGGACAAGCCCCGCGTCGAGCGGGTCGTGCCCTACGTGCGGAACAACTTCTTCGCTGGTGAGACGTTCATCGACCTCGCCGATGCGCAGCGGCGGGCCGAGGTGTGGTGCCGGGAACGGGCCGGCATGCGCATCCACGGCACGACCCAGGTCCGACCGGCTGAGCACTTCCGTCTCGAAGAACAGCCCGCGCTGGGCGCTGCGCCGACAGCGCCCTACGACCTGCCGATCTATGCGACCGCGAAGGTCCACCGCGACCATCACATCGAAGTGGCCAAGGCGCTCTACTCGATCCCCGGGAACCTGATCGGCTCCCGAGTCGACGTGCGAGCCGACCGCGAGCTGGTCCGGGTCTTCTCCCGCGGTCAACTCGTGAAGGTCCACCCCCGCCAGGCGCCCGGCGGCCGATCCACCGACCCCGAAGACCTGCCGTCGGAGCGGACGATCTACGCCATGCGCGACCTCGACAAGCTCCAGCGCCTCGCAGCGGGCCACGGCCCAGCGATCGGCGCGTACGCCACCGCGCTGCTCGATGTGCCGTTGCCATGGACGAAGATGCGCCAGGTCTACGCACTGCTCGGCCTCGTCAAGAAGTGGGGCCCCGAACGGGTCAACGCGGCATGCGAACGAGCGCTCGACGCGGAAGCGATCAACGTCGGGCTGATCGGGCGGATGCTCGAACGCGGCACCGAGAACGGCGACGCCCCCGCCCCGCCAGCATCGCCGGGCACCGTCGTCACCCCCCGGTTCGCTCGCGACAACAGCCACTTCGCGGTCCGCGCCACCGACGAGGAGGCAGCCGGATGAACGCTGCCCCGACCGTCCCCCCAGAGCTCAAAGCGCTGCTGCGCCAGGTGAAACTCGGCCGCTGCCTCGACACCCTCCCCGAACGCCTCGCGCTCGCCCAGACCGGCGGCATGGGCCACGCCCAGTTCCTCGAGCTCGTCCTCGCCGACGAAGTGACCCGGCGAGAGAACACCTCCGCAGAGCGGCGCGCCCGCACTGCCGGCCTCGACCCGGCCATGACGTTGGACCGCTGGGACGACACCGCCAAGATCACCTACGACCGCGCGACTTGGGCGGAGCTGTGCTCGCTGCGCTTCGTCGAGGCTGGCCACAACGCCGTGATCATGGGACCCGTCGGGGTCGGCAAGACGTTCCTCGCCACCGCGCTCGGCCACGCGGCGGTCCGCCGCCGTCACAGCGTCCATTTCGAACGCTGCGACCGGCTCCTCAAACGCCTCCGCGCCAGCCGGCTCGACAACAGCCACGACGCCGAGATCCGCAAGCTGCTGCGCGTCGACCTGCTCATCATCGACGACTTCGCCCTTCAACCTCTCGACGGCCTCGACACCGCCGACATCTACGAACTCATCGTCGAACGACACCGGGCAGCAGCGACGGTCATCACCTCAAACCGGGAACCCGTCGAATGGCTCGGACTCATGGCCGACCCGCTCCTCGCCCAGTCCGCGATCGACCGGCTCCAGTCCGCCGCACACGACCTCATCCTCGACGGCGACTCCTACCGGCAACGACAGAAACCCACCGCCGCCCACACCCTTGACGAAACACCACCACCCCAACGATCATCCCGACGCCGGACCTGATCGAACCCCGACCCGGTCCCATGCCACTGGCGACCAGGTGGTCCCATCACGCTGGCGGGCGACACTCACGCTCCGTGAACGCGTCGGCGCTCCACCCGGGCGGACCGAGTGGGCGATGGCAGACTCGAACTGCCGACCTCCTGCGTGTGAAGCAGGCGCTCTAACCCGGGTTCCGCAGTCTGTGGTCACACGAGGGGCCGGATCTGTGGGCTGACCTGG
>CAZVVS010000592.1:0-2817 GCA_964630585.1 uncultured Gordonia sp. | reverse complement strand
TGTACCTATTGATCCAGACTATCCGCAAGAACGCATTACCTATATGTTAGAAGATAGCAAATGCAAAGTGTTGATAGACGAAGAGGAGCTACAGAAGTTTAAAGAACAACAAGAAAATTATAAAAAGAAAAATTTAAGATTAATCAACAAACCTACTGATTTAGCTTATGTAATATACACTTCGGGATCAACAGGTAAACCCAAGGGATGTATATTAGAACATCAGGGAGTGATTAACCGCATAGAATGGATGTACCAACAATACAAGTTTAATTCAACGGACATCATCTTACAAAAAACCACCTTTACATTCGATGTTTCGGTATGGGAAATATTTATGCCCCTGTGTTGGGGAACAAAAATGATATTATGCACAAAAGAAGATATTGTTTCCCCCGAACGCATTTTATCCCTCATAGAAAAACAAAACATTAGCTGTTTACACTTTGTACCTAGTATGTTAAATGCCTTTATAACAACTTTATTTGCAGATGAAAAAATAAACATAAAGCATTCGTTAAAGAGTTTGCAAAAAGTGATTACCAGTGGAGAAGCATTATCTGTAGAAACAGTAAGAAATTGGTATAAACAGGTAAACGTTCCTATCTACAATTTATATGGACCCACAGAAGCATCAGTAGATGTTACTTACTATAACACTACCAGCAAAGACAATCATATCCCCATCGGTCGTCCAATATGGAATACAGAACTCTACATTTTAGGAAAAGAAAACCAATTATCACCCATAGGAGTAATAGGAGAAATATGTATAGGAGGAGATGGCTTAGCCCGAGGGTATTTAAATAAACCAGAACTCACAGCAGAAAAATTTGTATCCAATCCTTTCAAACAGGGAGAAAGGATGTACAAGACGGGTGACTTAGGCCGTTGGTTACCCGATGGTAATATAGAGTATATAGGAAGAAAAGATGAGCAAGTAAAGATTAGAGGTTATAGAATAGAGCTTGGAGAAATAGAAAGTTCCCTACATGCTCACCAAGATATTGATGCAGCCGTAGTAGTAGCTAAAACGAATAAAGAAGGAGAAAAAGAATTAGTGGCTTATATAGTAAGCAAACAACCCTTAAACACATCTGATATCCAAGCACATTTAAGCAAGAGCTTGCCTAGTTACATGTTACCTTCTCATTATGTTCAATTAGAAGCATTACCCCTAAGTTCTAACGGTAAAATAGATAGAAAAAAATTACCTGATCCAGAAGAATTAGGAATGGATAGCGGTATAGCATATGTAGCACCAAGAAATGAAACAGAGGAAAAACTTGTATTGATCTGGCAGGAAGTATTAGCTCAAAAAAAAATAGGAATCAAAAATAGTTTTTTTGAATTAGGAGGCGATTCCATAAAAGCTTTACGAATGATAGGAAAATTAAGAAATGAGTTAAATTTACAAATACCCATTGCTGATATTTATAAAAACAATACCATAGAAAGTTTAGCAGCTCATATTGTAGAAAACGAAAATGAAATAGAACAAAAAAACAGAACACAAAGAGAAATTGAAGACCAGGTAAAAGGAGAAATAGGGAGATTACAAGAACGGATCTTACTTTCAGAAACTATTCCCGACAAAGAAAATATAGAAGATATCTATCCCATGAGTGATATAGAAAAGGGGATGGTATATGAATCACTAAGAAGTGAAGGCTGGAGTGCATATCACGATCAATTCGTATATCAAAGAACATTTTCTGATTTTCAAATAGATAGATTTAGAAGGGCACTACAACTATTAGTAGAAAAACACAGTATATTAAGAACAAGTCTTCATTTAGGTGAATATGAGACCGAACTACAAATAGTACACAAGAACACAGAAGTATCTATTCCTTATAAAGACCTTTCTGATAAAACTTATCCAGAACAAGAAAGAGAAATACGAAACTTCTTAAAAATAGAACTCGGCAAACCCTTCCAATTTTCTCAAGCTTCTTTGTGGAGAATGCATGTATTTAATTATGGAAGAAACGAATATGGATTCATCTGGCAATTTCATCATTCCATTTTAGATGGTTGGAGTGTTGCTTTATTAATGACAGAGTTGAATAATTTGTATTTAACATTAGCAGAAAATCCATTATATCAACCAGAAAAATTAAAATCAAGCTATAAAGATTTTATCATTCAGCAGGAGATAGATAAAAAAGACATATCCATAAAAGATTTTTGGAAAGCAGAACTAGCTGAATATACCAGGCTAGATTTATTTAGTGAAGAAGATGAATTTAAAACATATGCCCATTCTTTAGATAATAATTATCTAAAAAAACTAGAGCAAAAAGCCATTGAATTAAACACTACTATAAAAGTACTATCCTTAAGTGCCTATTTATATGTGTTAAGAATATTAAATTATGGCAATGAAATAGTAATGGGTTTAGTAGCCAATACCCGTCCCAATTGCGAAGATGGAGATAAGATTTTAGGATGCTTTTTGAACACCATTCCATTAAAAATGACAATAGATGGAAACCAAACATGCGCTGAATTCATCCACGAAGTAAATAACAAACTAATCGAATTAAAAGATTATGAAAGAGCAAGTCTTATGGAGATTGCTCAACTACACAATGAGAACACGGGCAATCCTTTTTTTGATGTACTATTTAATTACGTTGATTTTCACATATATCAGACAATAGAAGAAGACAGAACTACACAACAGCAAAAGAATGTTAAATCGGAAAGGAATTTGTCCAGAGAACTTACAAACACTTATTTTGATTTTACCATAGATATAACAGATGGAGGGTATAATATAAATTTAATCTTAACTAAAAAACTAGCCTGTAG
>CAZVVS010000591.1:0-2825 GCA_964630585.1 uncultured Gordonia sp. | reverse complement strand
ACGGCGATGACCGCGATCCCGAGCATCATCCGCCGGGTCAGCGGGTCCGCCCAGATCACCCGGGTGAGCAGCGCGACCAGGCACACGCCGATGGCCGTCCAGATGCCATAGGCGATGCCCACGGGCATGCCTGCCGAGAGCGAGAAACCCAAGCTGGTGAACGAGGCGACGTACGCGAGCAACATCGGCGCGATCCACACCCGCTTGCGGTAGCCGTCGGAGGCGCGCAGGCACATCGTCGCGCTGGTCTCCAGCGCGATGGCCGCGAACAACCACACCCAGCTCACGGCGCCCCCGCCCCGTCGTCGACACTCGCCGGCGCATCTACCCGAGGGGGTGGCGTTCCGGTCTGGACGAGGACGACACCGACGATCACCACGCCGATGCCGACCCAGGTGAGCGTGCTCAGCGTCTCACCGAAGAGCATCATGCCGAGGATTGCGGTGAGGGCGACGCCGGTAGCGCCCCAGATCCCGTAGGTCGTGGCGACCGGGACCCCGGCGCGCAGTGTCACCCCGATGAAGACGAAGGCACCGGCATACCCGGCTATGACCAGGGCGATCCACGCCTTGTGGTCAACCGACGCCCGCAGGGCCATCGTCGCGGCCACCTCAGAGCAGATCGCGGCGAACAGCCACAGCCACTTGGCCACCGGTCAGGTCCAGCGCTGAGCGGCGCGAAGGTGGTCGCGGAACGGCTCGAAATCGGCGAGCACCTCCGCGGCGGTGCGCGCGCGGTCCACCAGGCCCGCCGACTCTCCGGCGTAGACCGGGGCCAACGACAGATCCGCGTCGACCCGGGCCTGCTTGATCTGCGCTGTCAGCTCGTCGTCCAGGGACTCCGACAGCACGTCGGGATGCGCGGCCCACCGGTCGGTGAACGCGTTGGCCAGGGCCCGCCCGCCGTAGATCTCCGGCCAGTCGAAACGCTGGGCGATGTCGAAGACGCGCGTGTACACCGTCTGGTCGGTGTCCGCGGCGATGACCGCGTCCTTGAGCTCGGGGCGGAACATGCTTTCGGCACAGGCGGCGAACGGTGTACCGACCCACGCGGCGCTCGCGCCGGCGGCCAGAACCGCGGCGAGTCCGCGGGCGGTCGCGACACCGCCGCCGGCCAAGACCGGCCGGTCGGTGAGGTCGAGCACCTGCTGGAGCAGCGGTAGCGTCGACACGACCCCGCGCCCGTGGCCACCGCCCTCGGACCCGCGCACGACGAGACCGTCGACGCCGGCGTCGAGCGCGTCGACGGCTTCGGTGCGCGTCCCCACCTGGGCGACGACGACGGCGCCGGCGGCGTGCACCGCGTCGAGATAAGGCCGTGGATCACCGAAGCTCAAGCTCACGACGGTGGGCCGTGATTCCAGCGCCACGTCGAGCAGCGCCGGGTTCTGCGGCAACGACCAGCACATCAGTCCGACGCCGAACCGCTGGCCCGATTCGGTGGCGGTTCCGCACTCGGCGCGCACCTGGTCGACGGTCGCGACGTTGCCAACGCCGACCATCCCCAACCCACCACCGGCGGAGACCGCGGCGGCCAGGCGTCCGCCCGCAGCGCCGGCCATCGGTGCGACGACAACGGGCACGCGCAGGTCGGCGAGGATCGCGGCGAGATCAGGCATCGTCACCCTCCCCTGCCGCGGCACCGCTGTGTTCCAGGATCCAGGCGATCTCGAAGGCCGCCTCCTCCCATGCCTTGTAGCGTCCGCTCACCCCGCCGTGGCCGGCCTCCATCTCCGTCTTCAACAGGATCGGGGCGTCGCCGGTCGTCAGCTCCTGTAGGCGCGCCGCCCACTTGGCCGCCTCGGTGTGCAGGACGCGGGTGTCGTTGAGCGAGTTGAGGGCCAGGATGGCCGGGTAGTCCGCGGCACGGACGTTCTCATACGGCGAGTACGACTTCATGTACTCGTACACCGCGGGGTCGTCGAGGGGGTTGCCCCACTCCTCCCATTCGATGATGGTCAGCGGCAGGCTCGGGTCGAGGATCGAGTTGAGCGCGTCGACGAACGGTACGGCGGCGACGATGCCGTTGAACAGCTCCGGCGCCTCGTTGACCACTGCGCCCATCAGGAGGCCGCCGGCCGACCCGCCTTCGGCGACCAGCTGCCGCGGCGTTGTGACGCCCTTGTCGATGAGGTGGCGTGCGACGGCGACGAAGTCGGTGAACGTGTTTCGCTTGGTCAGCGTCTTGCCGGTCTCGTACCAGTGGCGGCCCATCTCCCCGCCGCCGCGGACGTGGGCGACGGCGAACACGACACCGCGGTCGAGTAACGACAGCCGCGAGACGGAGAACGACGGGTCGATGCTGTGCTCGTAGGAGCCGTAGCCGTACAGCAGCGTCGGCGACGGTCCATCGCCCTCGCGCTTGCGCCTCACGATGGACACCGGGACGCGGGTCCCGTCGTCGACGGTGACCCATTGGCGCGACTGCTCGTAGTCGTCGGGGTTGTAGCCCCCGAGGACGATCTGCCGCTTGAGCAGGGTGCGCTCACCCGTGGCGACGTCGAGTTCCAGCAGTTCGGTGGGCTCGATGAAGCTGGTGTAGCCCAGGCGCAGGCGCGGCGTCTTCCACTCCGAGTTGCCCGCGGCCCCGGCTGAGCACAGCGGCTGGCCGAAGCGGACCTCGACGAAATCGTCGGCGGTCGGGATTCCGTCGATGCGGCGCAGGTCGGCGATAGCCACCCGTGGTAGTGCCTGCGACCGATAACTCAGGACGAGGTAGTCCTCGAAGGCCTCGATGTCCTCGATTCGCCGAACCGGATCGTGGGCGATGAACGTCGACCGGTCCGACGGGTCGGACACCGGGGCGATGTCGACGGCGTAGTTCTC
>CAZVVS010000590.1:0-2844 GCA_964630585.1 uncultured Gordonia sp. | reverse complement strand
CTACAGCGTCGCAAGAGTGCGCTCGGTGCGCTCAGAGATCTCGCTCATGCGCGGTGCTCCTGATGTACCTGCCACACGACATCCCACAGTTCCTCGAACCCGTCGGGGACGAGTTCGTCGCCGTTGGGCAGCGCTCGAAGGTCCTCGATCAGACTCGCAACTCGTGCGAGTGCGTCCTCGTCCCGACCTGTCGCTCGAACGAGAGGTTCAAAGAGAGCGACATCCGCGCTCGTCAGTGCAGGCCGGTCGGCCCCGTGGAACCTCTCGCCGTCGACCCCTGCCAGTTGGGCGAACAACGCGTCGTAGCTCGGGTCGCCGAGCAGGAAGACCAGGTACCGGAGCACGTCCTCCTTGCTCCTCAAGATCGAGAAGACGGCGTCCTGGCGGCGGCCGTCGACCGTGCCAACCAGCGATGCCTTGATCACGCAGGAACGGGTCACACGCGCCGCGCCCTCGCCGAGCGTCGTCTCGACGGCGATGAAGGGAGTGACGTTGATCGGCGCGATGGTCCAGCTCAGGGTCTGGGCGAGCGCTTGTGCTTGGGTATCGGCGGGCAGCGAGGCA
The DNA here is from genome assembly GCA_964630585.1 of uncultured Gordonia sp. Classification (GTDB taxonomy): domain Bacteria; phylum Actinomycetota; class Actinomycetes; order Mycobacteriales; family Mycobacteriaceae; genus Gordonia. Next base: position 2,280 of record CAZVVS010000590.1, on the reverse strand, counting down.
GGCCAGATGCGACTCTCACCAAGGGAACTGGCAGGCAGGTCGAGGGTGAGTGTGATCGTGACTCGATCGTCGTCCACCTCGCCCACATGAAGTGTGGGCTCGCTGGCCGCGAGCTGCTGGTGGAAGTGCTCGAGCTCGTAGGACGTGGCGATCGAGGGATCGGCGACGCCTTCGGCGTCAGTGACGCTGTACTCCTCCAGGATCCGTGTGAGGCCTGGCGCTTCGGTGGTGCCGTCCAGAACCTTCGCGACCCCGCATGCCGAGGTCGGGCCACGCAGAACCGCGTCGAACTCGACGTTGGTGCCCCACGTCGGGCTCGTCAGATTGGCGCTTCCGGTGACCACCGTGGATTGCCCACCACGCTCATCAACGACGAACGTCTTGGCGTGGAGCCCATCGTGAGTCTCCAAGAACCCGTCCGGAGCGACCGTCGACACATCGGCCACGTCGTCCTGGGGGTCGACTTCGGCAAGCCGTTGGAGCACGTTCACCGACCAACCCTCAAGCGCACGAGAGCCGACGAGCTCCAGCGCCTCGGCTCGTGAGACCAAGGTGCGTTCAGTGGCGATGCGCCCGATCGACTCGACCGCGCCTTTGGTTAGGAACGGGCTGATCGCCAGGAGCCGTCTTCCCTCAGTCGGGAACGGCCAGATCCGCTCGGTACTGATTCCGATCGGGATCAGTTCGCCGCCGGTGAAGGGCGACGGCGCCGCGAGACGTGCGCGAGCTAGCGAGGCGGCGAGATCGGCAATCTCGGCGGTTCGCCGTGCGTCGAGCGGTCGCACCGCGAGCGCGGGCAGTTCGGCGACGAACGCTCCTGCAGGGGCCGCATCGATCGCGCCGTCCTCATCCTCGTCAAGGACGAGCGCGGTGTCCCAGGAGCGGTCCAGCGTCAGATTCCGGCTAAGGATCACGACCCGATGCACTCGCTGGCCGTCGGCGTTCTCGAACCGGATCGCCCAGATCTTCGGATGGAAGATCGCGCCTTCGTTGGGCGGCATCACTTCCAGCACGCTGTCTTCGACGAAGGTGAGGATGCTGCGGTAGTTGCCGGGCACGTGGATGCCACCGGCCTGGCAAAAGACGGTCGTGTGGTCGGCATGGCGCCGGACAGCGTCGAGCAACCGAATCGGATCCACTGCGCCGATGTCATCTGCGTTGCCCTGATCGAACAGTGCGAACGACAGTGGTGCGAGAAGCAGTGCCGTGAGGTTCAGGGAGTACGTCGTACCGACGGCCACGTCGACGCGGTATCCCGCGGGCGGGCGGAGCGCGTCTGTCAGCATGACGCGCGTCTCGGGAGTAAGCGTCACGACGCCGCCCGAGCCGCGTAGAGGTCTTCAAGGTGAGCGCGGGCAATCGGCCAGCGGAAGCTGTGACGACCGGTGCCGCTTTCGCCCGACCAGCGGTCGAGGGCGGACTGGTTCACGAGTCGCGCTCGGCCACCCTTGATCTGTCGTTCACGGGTGAAGATGAGGTCCGCCGCCGTCCGCGAACTGGCGGGCGAGTCGCCGGCCTCCAGCAGATCGATCCAACGGTTGACGAACTGCATGGTGGGCTGGCGCAGCCGGGGGTTCTTCCGCTGGATAGTCGCCCACCAGTCCGCCCGGCTCCAACCCTCAAGGGCTCGAGACGGGATCAGCAACTCGCGTTCCCACTGGTCCAGCCGATCGACGTATCCCGCGACGAGGCTGTCGTCGCGACGACGTCGAGCGAGCAGCAGGTTGTACATCAGCGCGGCGCCGTGGATCACGACGCTGAACCGGCGGGCATGGTCCGCGAGGTCGCGCAAGTGTTCTGGAGCATGATGAAGGTTGTCGATATCCCACACGAAGTTCGGCTCGTTGCCGGGTGGATTGCGGATCAACCACGCGAGCATCGAGCCCTGCGTCGCGGTGGCGATCTGGTCCGACAGGTACTGCTCCTCCTCGCCCGTGAGCTGGAAGTCGACCGCCTTCAACCAGTCGTTCGGAGCGGGCGGAACGTGAGGATCGAGGCCCGAGCCGGGGAGCAACTCGCGCGCCTCGGGGTCATCGGCCTTCACGGTTCGTGTCGAGAGTTGGCGGTAGTCGTGTTGGCGGCGGAAGTAGCCCTCTGTGGAGAAGTCGCCCTGCCGGATCTGCCAGGAGCCGAGAGCTGCCCAGTACATGCCACTGGGCATGCGCTTGAGGTTGTTCCGAGCGCGGTTGCCGATGACTCCCAGTTCTTCGCCGCCAGCCATGAGGCTGCCGATGAGTCGGTACTCGAGTGTCCGGAACTCGGCGCTCATTTCCGTGGGGG
>CAZVVS010000589.1:0-2850 GCA_964630585.1 uncultured Gordonia sp. | reverse complement strand
CCAGCCGTGGGCGCGGCTGGGCGTGAACGTCGAGGACAACTTCGAGCCCCTCTATGTGGTCTCTGCGGACAAGAAGTCGACGGTCAGCGAACTCAAATCCCTCCTCAAGGAGGTCGACGAGCTCTACCTCGCGACGGACGGTGACCGTGAGGGCGAGGCTATCGCCTGGCACCTCATGGAGATCCTCAAGCCCAAGGTGCCCGTCAAGCGCATGGTGTTCCACGAGATCACCGAGCCTGCCATCCAGGCCGCCGCGGCCAGCCCGCGTGAACTCGACATCGACCTCGTCGACGCGCAGGAGACGCGCCGCATCCTCGACCGCCTCTACGGCTACGAGGTGTCTCCGGTGCTGTGGAAGAAGGTCATGCCGAAGCTCTCGGCCGGCCGCGTCCAGTCGGTGGCGACGCGCATCATCGTCGACCGTGAGCGCGAACGCATGGCCTTCGTCTCGGCCGACTACTGGGACATCGCGGCGACGCTCGACGCCGGTGCCGATGCGACGCCGCGAACCTTCTCGTCGCGGTTGGTGGGCGTCGACGGCCAGCGCGTCGCCGTGGGCCGCGATTTCGGCGCCGACGGTGCGCTGCGCAAGGCCGACGGTGTCATCGTGCTCGACGAGTCGCGCGCCCGCGGCTTGGCCGCCGGCTTGCAGAACGCTGCGCTCACCGTCGAGTCGGTGGAGGAGAAGCCCTACACCCGACGGCCCTACGCGCCGTTCATGACGTCGACGCTGCAGCAGGAGGCCGGGCGCAAGCTGCGGTTCACCTCCGACCGCACCATGCGGGTGGCGCAGCGGCTGTACGAGAACGGCTACATCACCTACATGCGTACCGACTCGACGACGCTGAGCGAGTCGGCTATCAACGCCGCCCGCGCCCAGGCGCGCGAGCTGTACGGCGAGAATTACGTCCACCCGACGCCGCGCCAATACACGCGCAAGGTGAAGAACGCGCAGGAGGCACACGAGGCGATCCGCCCGGCTGGCGACAGCTTCCGTACCCCCGGCCAAGTCGCGTCGGCGCTCAACACCGACGAGTTCAAGCTGTACGAACTGATCTGGCAGCGCACCGTCGCCTCGCAGATGGCCGACGCCAAGGGCACCACGATGAGCGTCCGGATCACCGGCGCCGCAGCCTCCGGGGAGCAGGTCGCTTTCGCCTCGTCGGGCCGCACCATCACCTTCCCCGGCTTCCTCTCGGCCTACGTGGAGACCGTCGACGAGCAGGCTGGCGGCCAGGCCGACGACGAGGAGCGCCGTCTCCCGACGCTGACGCAGGGACAGTCGCTGACGGCCGCGGAGCTGTCCGCCGACGGCCACTCCACCAACCCGCCCGCGCGCTACACCGAGGCGTCGCTGGTGAAGGTGCTCGAGGACTTGGGGATCGGCCGCCCGTCGACGTATGCGTCGATCATCGGCACCATCCAGGACCGCGGCTACGTCGTCAAGAAGGGCAGCGCGCTCGTCCCGTCGTGGGTGGCGTTCGCGGTCGTCGGGCTGCTCGAGGCCTATTTCGAGAGCCTTGTCGACTACGACTTCACCGCTGCCCTCGAGGACGATCTGGACTTGATCGCCTCGGGCGAGGCCAACCGCACGCAGTGGTTGAGCGATTTCTACTTCGGCGGCGACGAGGCATCCGTGGGCGGCAGTGCCAAGCGCGACGTGGCACACGCCGGCGGCCTGAAGAAGCTCGTGGGCGTGAACCTCGAGGAGATCGACGCGCGCGAGGTCAACTCGATCCACCTCTTCGACGACGAGCAGGGCCGCGCGGTCTACGTCCGCGTCGGCCGGTTCGGGCCGTACCTGGAACGGACCGTGTCGGCGCCCGATGCTGCCGAGCCGGAGCTGCAGCGCGCCAACCTGCCCACCGACATGACGCCCGACGAGCTGACTATCGAGGTCGCCGAGAAGCTGTTCGCCACGCCGCAGGAAGGTCGCGTCCTCGGCGTCGACCCGGTCACCGGCAACGAGATCGTCGTCAAGGAGGGCCGCTTCGGGCCCTACGTCACCGAGATCCTGCCGGAGCGGGCCGATGACGACGGAGACGGTGCCGCCGACGCGCCGGTGCCGACCGTACCCGCGGGCCCGACGCCGCGCGACGGTGCTGCGGCGCTGCCCACCGTGGACGGTGAGGAAGCACCGATCGCCCTCGATGGTGATGGGGCCCTCAAGACCGCGACGAAGCCGGCGAAGAAGACCGCGAAGAAGGCTGCCAAGAAGGCCGGTCCCAAGCCGCGCACCGGCTCGCTGTTCAAGTCGATGGACACTGGGACGGTGACGCTCGAGGATGCGCTGCGCCTGCTGTCGCTGCCGCGCGTCGTCGGCGTCGACCCCGCCAACGGCGAGGAGATTACTGCGCAGAACGGCCGGTACGGGCCGTACCTGAAGAAGGGCGCGGACTCACGGTCGTTGGCCACCGAGGAGCAGCTCTTCGAGATCACGCTGGACGAGGCGTTGCGGATCTACGCCGAGCCCAAGCGCCGCGGCCGTGCGGCAGCCGCGCCGCCGCTGCGCGAACTCGGGCCGGACTCGGTCAGTGAGAAGCCGATGGTCATCAAGGACGGTCGCTTCGGTCCATATGTGACCGACGGGGAGACCAACGCCAGCTTGCGCAAGGGCGACGACGTCGCGTCGATCACCCCGGAGCGGGCGATGGAGCTGCTCGCCGACCGTCGTGCGCGCGGACCGGCCAAGAAGGCGGCTAAGAAGGCCGCCAAGAAGACGGCGGCGAAGAAGGCCCCGGCGAAGAAGGCCGCGAAGAAGGCTCCGGCGAAGAAGGCTCCGGCGAAGAAGGCGGCCCCGGCCGCGAAGGCTGTGAAGGTCGCGGCTACGGCGGGCAAGACGGTCACGGC
>CAZVVS010000588.1:0-2863 GCA_964630585.1 uncultured Gordonia sp. | reverse complement strand
GGCCGCTACCACCGCACCGGCGAGCCGGGCGTCTGGTACGCGTCGAGTCAGGAGCAGGCTGCCTGGGCCGAGCTGTTCCGTCACTTCGTCGACGAAGGCGTCGACCCGTTCGAGCTCCGACGTCGGGTCGGTCGGGTCTACGTCGTGCTCGAAGTGCTCGACCTGACCGACGAGTCCGTTCGCGCCCACGTCGGCGTGGACGAGTCCGACCTCGTCGGCGACGACACTGACATGTCCCACGGACAGCACAGCCAGAGTTCCTGGCTAGGCGCTGCTAGAAGGGACGCCGCTCTGCGAGCTCGTCATCGACGATCGCACCGCTCGTGAGGTAACTGGTCACACGGTTGGCGAGCGCGGCTGCGGACTCGCCCGGGTCAAGCCTGAACGTGCGTGTCAGCACCGCGCAGTCGGGTTCGCCATTGTGCCCAAGCAGCATCGCGAGACGAACGCGCTCGTCGCCGAGGTCTTCGACCCCGGCAACGCGCAGACGGTCCACTTCGCCACGCCAAGACTTCACGCGCTGCCGCACCAGGACGGCGGCCCGGCGCGTTGTCGGGGTCCACGGGGTGATCGCCTCGCCTCGACCGAGGACGGCGTCCTCGTACGGGTGAGCCTCGAACTCGAATCGCTCCCCGTCGATCGGGCGGTGGTCGTCACGTGCGTCCGATCCGTGTCGAATCTCATCCCAGATCACGACGTCGCCCGAGCGGGTGATGCGAGTGATCAAGGCGCCGCACCCCTCTTCGCCACAGCCACAACGAGCGATGAAGGCGTCGTGCGGCTCCGCCCGCGCGAGAAGCGGCGATTCCGTCCCCATGACGTCCTCGGGCCGGCGCCCGATCCAGACCGTGCCAGCGCCGAAACCATCTCGACCCGCCGCGTCACGGCCCAGGGCGGCGAGCCGATCGCGCCCGTCGATGATCACGACTGCTTCGTCGGTCCAACTCTCATCGGCATCTCGACGAAGAAGGCGGATCTCGAAGGTGGAGGGCTGCGCCGCCATCGACGCCGAATGTACCGGCCGATCAGCCATCGCCGGCCGGCCTGCCCCAACCGCCGCCACCAGGCGTCAGCATCCGGAGGACGTCGCCGGCCTTGAGCTGGATCGTGCACTTGTCGGGCAGCCGCTCGGCACGGGACTCGTCGCCGCCCGGCAGCAGCCAGTTCTCCCCCACCGCCCCGGCTCCCCACCGGCCAGGCCCCACGGCTGCGACACGCGCCGCTCCGTGATCAGCGACACGGTCGCGTCGGTCAGCACCTGGAGGTCGCGCTCGATCCCCTCGCCACCCGGAGCGGGAGCGCCCGCTCCAGCGCCTCGATGGGCGTGTTCTTCGAATTCGTCAACAGACCATGCAGCACACCAGGAGAACACTGGGCTCCGTCGGTCGCAGCGGTCAGCGATCGCGCAGCTCTCGAAGCTCGACGAGGGCTTCGCGATCCTTCGGTCTGTCCGCCCGCTCCTTCGACGCGATGATGTCGTCGAGGCCTGCGACCATCACCACGACGCCGCCGACCTCCACTCGCTCGGAGCGAGCGACGAGCTCCTCGAACCTCGCTCGCCCGGCCGCCGTCACGAGTCGGTATCGCCGTGAGCACGTCGAGGTCTCCTGCGTCGGTTCGCCAGGTGGAGATGTCCATTCGAGCGAGTGACGCAGCGTCGATCGGAAGCGGGAGGGCACGCGATTCCTCGTCGGTCATGCCATCGACTCGCAGACGAGCGTTGAGCTCCCGCATCGCCAAGGCGAGTCGATCGAGGTTCTCCTCCGACGTCGCGGGCAGCGAGTCGAGGTCGCCGGTCGGTCGGAGGGCCCCGTGCATCTGAGCACCGATCCCGCCGACGAGGAGGTACTCAGCTCGATGCTGACTGAGGCACTCGATGATGCGATCGCGATCCAGCACCGGTTCGTCGGCCAACGTGGCCTCCGGTCAGCTGGCCTGCGCTCGTTCAGCCGCCAGGCGCTCGCAGAACGCCAGCACCTTCTCCTTCGAGTCCAAGCGCTCGCCATCTGCCGTGATCGACACATCGTCCGCCGTTGGCCGCGGCGCGTCGCGCAGCAGCTCGTTGAACTCCTCGCCCGTCATCACACGCATGAACTGCTCCTCGGGCATGGGAACAGGCTACGTCCCGATCAGTGCACTGGCGATCCCCAACCGCCACCGCCCGGTGTGAGCATCCGGAGGACGTCGCCCGCCTTCAGCTCGATCGTGCACTTGTCCGCCAAGCGCTCGGCCCGCGCCTCATTCCCGCTCGGGAGCAACCAGTTCTCGCCGACCGACCCCGGCTCGCCGCCGGCCTGTCCCCACGGCTGGGACACCCGGCGCTCCGTGATGAGCGTGACCGTGCATGGCTCGAGGACCTCGATCGCGCGCTCGATGCCCTCGCCGCCCGGTGCAACACCAGCTCCGCCGCTCCCCCCACGGAGGCGCATCCGGCGGACCCGCATCGGGTACGCCCGCTCCAGCGCCTCGATCGGCGTGTTCTTCGTATTCGTTGACCCGCTCTGCACACCTCGCCGACGAAGGCGTCATGCTCGCCAGAGCCGATCGACCGGCAGTACGTGCAGTCGGTCTTCAGCGGTGTAGGACTGTGCTCCGAGATGGAGTGCGACGCCAGCCACGAAGGCCGAGCCGAGCGCGGATCGCAGCTTTCGCAACGGGGCGAGTTCCTTGGCGTCGATACGTTGCGCGGCCTTGACCTCGAAGGCCACCACTGCTCCGTCGTCGCGTTCGACCACGAGGTCGACCTCGTCGCCATCACGGGTCCGCCAGTGCCCGACGCCCGCGATGCCGTCGAGCCACGAGGCCTGCTTCGTCAGCTCACCTACGACGAACGTCTCCAAGAGGTGGCCGAGCTCGGTGAGCG
>CAZVVS010000587.1:0-2864 GCA_964630585.1 uncultured Gordonia sp. | reverse complement strand
CGAGCAGCACGAGGTACTGGGGGTAGGTGAGGCCGTGGGGATCGAGCAGGGGTGTGTAGGCGCGGAACACCGCGCGGGATGCGGCGTACAGCGGGAAGCAGAGCTGCAGGTCGAGGTCGAGCTGGGCAGGCCGGGCCACGTCGACCACGGTAGCGGGTTGGCAATCTCATTGTGCACAATTAGATTGACCACATGACACACGCGGATGCGCCGTCTCATGACCGCACGCCAGATGACCGCGGGCCAGATGACCGCGGGCCAGATGACCGCGGGCCAGATGACCGCGGGCCAGATGACCGCGGGCCGGCGACCGACCCTCCGGTCCGCGCCGTCCAGCACGGGTTCCGGGTGCTCCTCGGCGCGTCGCTGCTGCTCGCCGGCGTGGGGCACCTCACCTGGGCCCGCACCGAGTTCCTCGCCCAGGTGCCGTCGTGGGTGCCGGTCGACGCCGACCTCGTCGTCGTGCTGTCGGGCATCGTGGAGATCGCGCTCGGGGCGGCGCTGATCGTGGCGATCCGCCACCGGGTGCTCGTCGGCTGGCTCGCGGCCGCCTTCTTCGTCGCGATCTTCCCCGGCAACATCGCCCAGTTCGTCGAGGGCAAGGACGGCTTCGGGCTCGACACCGACGCCGCACGGGCCGTCCGGCTCCTCTTCCAACCCGTCCTCGTGGCCTGGGCGCTGTGGTCGACCGGGGCGTGGGCGGCGTGGCGGACGTCCGACACGACGCCGACGTGAGCAGCGACCGCCGGCGTTGGGCGAGAGCGCGTCGTCTCACGGACCTCGGCGGCGGTGGTCAGCCTTCTCGTGCGGTGGCGACGGCCTCAGCGGCCAGTCGATCATCGCAGTGCTCGTCCACGACGTGGTCGCAGCCGTATCGCTCGATGCGAGCCTCGGCCGCGACATCGGACATCTGCCCGGCGTGGGCCAGATCGACGTAGCCCGCGCCCGGCACGGCGTAGCCGACGACATCTCCGTCGGGGTGATCTCTCACTTCGATCGCGCCGTCCGCTCCGACGATGGGACGACCGTCGGCTTCGACGTGGACCCATGCCGCCGCAGGTGCAGCAGAACCGCCGAGCAGGACCGACGGCTCGTAGGGAACCCAGCCATCGGCGAACTGCTGCTGCAGTCGCTCGTCAGCGCTCCGGGCCTTCGCTGCGTCCTCGGTCGACGGCGCCGTCGCGGAAGCCCCGACAGCGACGCCGGCGCCGATGCCGATCACCGCCGTCGCGGCGATCACGCCACGTGCGGTTCGTCCGCGTGTGCTTCGAGGCTTCACCCGAGATCTCGTTGTCGAACGCATGCAGGGACTCCTCCAGCCCGATGAGCGGGTTGCGGTGGGTGGTGATTCCGTCAGTCAGTCGTCGATGATCGTCGTGGAAGACCAAGGCTCCCCGAAGAACCATGCCTTGTGGTAGCCGATCACTCGATTGCCGACGCTCGTACCGAAGTAGCCGTCATGGTTGGAGCAGACGGAGAACGAGAGCGCGGCAGCGCTTCCCGACTCGACGTCCGTGGAGCCGACATCACAGAGCACCCATGCTGACCCGTCCCATGCGTACTGGGTGGACAGCGCCTCTCGAACGGTTCCCGACTGGTTCTGGCACGAGTTGTTGGCAGAGTTGGCCGGCGCCGACGTCGTCAGTGAAGCGCCGTTGCCCGCCTGGTTCTGTGAGTTCTTGTCCGCTTGATAGATGTAGTCGACGTAGGTGATGCAGCCAGTGGAGGCTGCGCTCGCAGGCACGACGCCGCCCATGAGGGACCCCACCACAACGACAAGCAGTGCACCAAGGAACGGTGCTCCACGCCTCAAGCCCATCACCTGACCCCCCGCTGCAGAGATCGACCCGTCAGAGTCCTATGAGGTGGGGAAGATATCCACCGTCTTGGGGGGGCGTCAAGCGTCAAGCAAGCCACTCCAGGGTTGGGATACGACCGTCCCATTTGCCACAAAGCGCAGCGACGGCGCCGGGCCGCCTGCTGGAGCAGCACGTTGAGGGCGCCTACTCCTCGAGAACGCCGCGTTGCACCGCTGTGGTGATGCACTCGGCGTCGAGCGTCTCGCACCCGAGCTCCCGCGCGTGCTGTGCGTCCTGCTCGGCTCGAACGGCCGCCTCGTCGAACTGGCCAGCGTCCGCCACATCGGCGGGAACGTACCCGAGGCCGAGGTAGTAGTAGCCAACGATCTCGGCGTTCTCGTCCGGCGCGGCGACTAGTGGCAGGCGACCCTCAACCTTGCTGAGATCATCGACCCAGGCAACCCAGAGCTCGGCAGGGACCTCGTACTGAGGGAGAGCGGGAAGCGGTTCGAACCTGATCCAGCCTCCCTCGATGAACTCGGCGGGGCCGGACCCTTCGGGTGGATCGCCGAGGGTCTCCTGCCTTCCGGCAACCTCGGCCGAACCGGGTCCTTCAGGCTGGTCGCCTCGGTTGAGCATGCCGGCGATCATCAGCACGTTCAGCGAGATCACCGCCAGCACGATCCAAAGGGGGCGGCGCCCACTCTTCGGCGGCGACGTGGATTCGATCTCGAGGAGGTCCGTCATGGGGTTCCACCCTCTCTATGCCGAGCACCCAGGGGTGGACAACCACTCATGGTGTCATCGGGGACGCCCTGAATCCACCGGCGATGCGTGTGATGCGCCTGCGCGCACGCGGCGTACGCGCACGTGGTGATGGTGAGCGAGTGATTCCAGGAACCCGGGTCATGCTCGGCGCCGCAGGCGGGGGTCTTGGTGGTTCGCCGGTTCGGTCGAAGCGAGTCGATCTGGTCGAATGCCCGGCCCGTCAGCCCTCGAGCGCCGAACGCAGCATCGCCGGCACCGGCGTGGACCCGCCGGCGGCCACGTCGATCACCACGTACA
>CAZVVS010000586.1:0-2866 GCA_964630585.1 uncultured Gordonia sp. | reverse complement strand
TCCATCGACGTGACCGCGACCGCCGAGGCCGTCACAGCCACCTTCACCGGTCTGCGCGACGCCGCTGGCGCCCCGGTCACCGGCACCACCGCCGGTCGCGACGATGAGCACCTCGGTGCCGACCAGCGTCCCCAACTCACCGGCTTCTTCACCGATCTGTCCGGACCCGCATCGACGGTGCGAGGCCTGAGCGCCCACGCCACCCCCGACACCCGCTACAGCACGCCGCCGACGCTACTCAAGCGCGCCGTTCTGATCATCGGGATCCTCGCCACCCTCGCCTCGCTCGTCGCACTGGCGATCCTCGACGGCAGCGACGGGCGCGGCCACCGCCGCATCCTCCCGGCGCGCTGGTGGCACCTGAAAGTGCGCGACTACATCGTCCTGGGCATGTTGGTGGTCTGGCACTTCGTCGGTCCGAACACCTCCGACGACGGTTATCTCCTCACCATGGCGCGGGTCGGACAGGCAGGCGAGTACACCGCCAACTACTTCCGCTGGTTCGGGGCGCCGGAGGCCCCATTCGGCTGGTACTACTCCGTCTTCGGCTGGTTGGCGCAGGTCAACCTGTCCAGCCCCTGGCTACGACTGCCCGCGCTGCTGTGTGGCATCGCGGTGTGGCTGATCTTGAGCCACGAGATTCTCCCCCGCCTCGGTCGCGCCGCGGCCCGTCCCATCGTCGGGGCCACCGCGGCGGCGGCATTCCTCGCGATGTGGTTCCCCTTCGACAACGGGTTGCGCCCCGAGCCGATCATCTGCCTGGGCACACTGCTCACCTGGTGCTCGGTGGAGCGCGCGATTGCCACCGGGCGCATCCTGCCCGCCGCGATCGCCTGCATGATCGGCGCACTGAGTCTGGCGGCCGGGCCGACCGGCCTGCTCGCCGTCGCCGCACTCATCGCCGGGACCCGGCCGATGATCCTCGCCATCATCAAGCGTGCCAAAGACATCGACAACCAGCTCAACGTCGACGACGGACAACGGACCGCGTCCCGGTCCAGCAGCCGATGGGGCGGCGTGGCCACCTACGTCGCCCTCTTGGCCCCCATCGTCGCGGCCGGCACATTCGTCGTCTTCATCGTGTTCTCCAACCTCACGCTGCGCGCCTTTATGGACGCCAGCACGATGAAGACCGCGATGGGTCCGTCGCTGCACTGGTACAACGAAATCGACCGCTACTCGTCGCTGTTCGAGTTCTCCGCCGACGGCTCCATCTCCCGACGTTTCGCAGTGCTCATCCTGCTGCTGTCGCTGGCGGTGTCCGCGGCCATGCTGCTGCGCAAGGGGCGCATCCCGGGGACGGCGAGTGGCCCCACGGCCCGCATCGTCGGCATCGTGTTCGGCTCGCTGCTGTTCCTGATGTTCACGCCCACCAAGTGGACCCACCACTTCGGCGTGTTCGCCGGCCTGGGGGCCGCGCTGGCGGCGATCACCGCCATCGCCGTCGGTCACCAGTCGATGCACTCGCGGCGCAACCGGACGATATTCGCCGCGCTGACGCTCTTCATCGCCGGGATGGCGTTCACCGCACCCAACTCGTACTTCTACTCCTCGGCGTGGGGCATGCCATGGGGCACCGAACAGGTCACCTTCGGCTTCCGGATCGCGTCGGTCCTCCTGGCCGCCGCACTCGCGCTCCTGGCCCTGGCCCTGTACTTCCACCTGCGCGAACCCTTCACCGGCACCGACCCCCATGCAGACGAATTCGTCGACGACTCCTCGGACGATTCAGCGCCCGCCAATCAGGCGCGCCGGTTGGGATCGGCCCTGGTATCCGAGCCGCTCGTGTTCATCGTCGCCACGGTCGTGCTGTTCCAGGTGGCGACGGCGATCATGGCCGGCGTCCGCCAGTCGAACTCGTACTCGGTGCCGCGCTCCAACCTCGAGGCGCTCGCCGGCATCGAGTGCGGGATGGCGGAGAAGATCTGGACCGAGACAGACCCGTCACGATTCCAACTGTCCCCGGTGGACCGTTCCCTTAGTCCCGGCCAGGCCCTCGCCGGACCACCGGCGCCACCGCGGACCGACCCGGCTTCGGCGCCGACGGACGGCTTCACCCCCAACGGCGTGCCGACGGGGATGGTCACCAATGCCGCCCAGGGATCGCTGGGCGTCCTCGCCGACACCGCCAACGCCGATCCCGGCGTACTGGCGGCCAACAGTGGCGGCACCTCTGGCGGCTACCGCTCGGTACCGGGGATCAACGGCAGCCACGCCCGACTCCCCTTCTTCCTCGACCCGGCCCGCACCCCGGTCCTGGGCAGCTATTCCGCGGGCGCCCAGACCCCGGCACGGCTGCACTCGGCCTGGTACGCACTCCCCACCGACTTCCGGCAGAGCCCACTCATCACGTTCTCCGCGGCCGGCTGGCGCGCGCGCCCCGACCTCGTCCTCGAATACTCGACGACACCGGTCGACACCCAGACGCGCGACGGGGCGCTCGGCGTCGCCGGGTCCATCCCCCTGATCGACCCGGGTCCGCGCCCGTCGTGGCGCAACGTGCGGCTCAACACCGATGCCCTGCCCGCCGAGACCACTGCGATCCGGATCGTCGCCCGCGACGACAACCTGGCCGCTGACCGCTACATAGTCGTCACACCGCCGCGCTTGCCGCAATTGCAGACCCTGCAGCAGGTGGTCGGCAAGTCCGACCCCGTGCAGGTCGACTGGACCTCGGGGCTGGTGTTCCCGTGCCAGCGCCCGTTCGGCCACCGCTACGGCGTCGCCGAGATCCCGGATTGGCGCATCCGGCCCGGTGCGGACCTCGCTGCCGCGGTGTCGACGTGGCAGAGCGCCAGCGGCGGCGGTCCCCTCGGCTGGCTCGAGGTGTCCCAGGAGCCGGAGACGGTCGCGACGTATCTGAAGG
>CAZVVS010000585.1:0-2875 GCA_964630585.1 uncultured Gordonia sp. | reverse complement strand
AGCGAGCTGGCGACCCGGGACGTGTCGGGATCCATCGTCGACAACAGGTACATGCCCGCGGCGGAAATGGCCATCCCGGCAATCGGCCACCGCTTGTAGCGGCCGGTGCGGGCGATCACCCGGCCCGAGGTGATCGACGTGGCCATGAGCCCCGCCATCAGCGGCAGGAGCAACAGCCCCGAGTTCGTCGCCGACGCCCCCGTCGCCACCTGCAGGAACAGCGGCAGGAACACGATGGCACCGAACATGGCACCACCCAGCAGGAACGACAGCGCCACCCCCGTGGAGAACACCCGACCACGGAACAAGCGCAGAGGCAGGATCGGCTCGGCGGTGCGGTGCTCCCGCCACAAGAACAGCCCGGTCAGCACCGCCGACGCCGCGAGCAGCCCGACGATCGTCGACGAACCCCACGGGTACTCCCTGCCTCCCCACACCAGCGCCAACAGCAGGGTCGACACCGCCGCCACCAACAACGCGGCACCGAAGAAGTCGATCGCATGGTCGCGGCGTACGAACGGCAACCGCAGCACCGAACTGGTGATCACCAGCGCTGCGGCGCCGATGGGGACGTTCACGTAGAACACCCACCGCCAACTCAGGTTGTCCACGAAGAACCCGCCCAGCAACGGTCCCGCAACCGACGCCACCGCGAACACCGCCCCCAGGTAGCCCGTGTAACGGCCCCGCTCCCGAGGCGAGACGATGTCGCCGATGATCGCGAACGCCATCGCCATCAACCCACCCGCCCCGATGCCCTGGATGCCGCGGAACACGACGAGCTGCAACATCCCTTGGGACAGGCCGCACAGCATCGACCCGATCACGAAGATCACGATCGCCGCCTGGAACATAAGCCGCCGCCCGTAGATGTCCGACAGCTTCCCGTACAGCGGGGTGCTCGCCGTCGTCGTCAACAGGTACGCCGTCACCACCCACGACAAGTGATCCAGACCACCCAGCTCCCCCACGATCGTCGGCAACGCCGTCGACACGATCGTCTGGTCGAGCGCCGCCAGCAGCATCCCGGCCATGAGGCCGCTGAACACCACCAGGATCTGACGATGAGTGAGCGGCACGGGCGCCGCGACCCTTACATCCGACATGATTGTACTCTACAAGCGTACTCTTGTAGAGTACAAGTGTTATGGTCGGCAGGATGAAGCCCGGCGACGCTCCCGACACCATCGTCGTCGCGGAACGGATCAGAGCAGCCTGGCGAGACCTTCGCAGGGCAGGCTCGACCGGAGCGGTTCGCACTTACCTCTACGAACCCGATGCTCCCCTCGACGTTGCCCAGGCCGACGCGCTCGACCTCATCGTGACGCACGCCCCCATTCGCATGAGCGAAGTCGCAGCTCTGCTGCGGGTCGACCCGTCCACTGCTACTCGCACAATCGCCAAGCTCCAGGACCGGACGCTCGTTGTCCGCGAGCCTGACCCCGACGATGCGCGCGCCATCCTCGTGACCCCAACCCCGGCCGGCGCGGTACTCCATCGAAGAGTCCGGTCGCGAGCGAACGAGCTCCTCATCGAGACGCTGGACGCCTTTTCCGGGCCCGACCGCGAGATCCTCGCCGACCTCCTCGAGCGGCTCGTCGAAGCCGTGGACGAGACCCGATTCGTTCGCGACCTCCGACCGAGCCAGACCAGTCCCTGACCACGCGAGCGGGCACCCGACCGGGCACCTATCCTGCGGCGGGGTTCCGCCACCCTCGCAATCGCACCTGCAGAAGAACGCCCTCAGCCGTCGCCGCTGGACCACCCGCGACGCGCTGCCACATCGCGATCATCACCTGGATCGAAGGCACCCGCCACCGATGCGACGCGAAGACGCCCTCGGCCGATTCGCCCGCATGGACACGAAAGCCACCATCACCCCATTCGCGGCTCACGCGGCCAGACGCCACGTCACCAGATTGTGCACCAGACCTCCGGAAACGGGCAGGTGAAGGTGAGTCCCTCGAAGTCGCCTGAGGTTCGCCAGCTGTCGATGTGGTCGAAGAACGCCAGCGGGCCGCCGGGGAACCCCAGGAAGTTGTAGCGCTGCGCGGGGGTCGGTTCCCGCCCCTCGTTGTTGTAGTAGCCAGGGGTGCACTCCAACGAGCCGGGCAGGTTCAGCGCCCGGTCGCCGTCGCCGCGAGTGAGATCGCGCAGCAACGATTGGCCGCCCAGGAGCCGCTGGATCCATGCCTCTTCGGCTTCGGCGGTGACCTCGACGACGCTGTGATCGTTGGCGACGGCGTGGCCGACGACACAGGCGATCGTCGTGCCGGTCTCGGTCATGTTGTGGGGGACGTTGGCAATGTGGTTCGACCCCTGAGTGAGCTGCACGATGAACGCGTTCGGGAATCCGTGCACGTGGATGCCATGCAGCGTCCGCATGCCTCCGGCCCAGTAATCGCTGAGTCGAACGCCGTCGCGGCCGACCGGATCGAAGCCGGCGCGCGAGGCGAAGTCGGTACCGACCTCGAACCCCGTCGCCCAAACGATGCAGTCAACCTCGTACTCCCGACCGTTGACGACGACGCCGGCCTCGGTGATGCGTTCGACCCCTTTGCCATCCGTGTCCACCAACGTGACGTTGGGTTGGTTGAACGCGTCCAAGTACTCGTCGTGGAAGCAAGGGCGCTTGCACAGCTGGCCGTACCAGGCCTTGAGATCGTCGGCGGTGTCCGAAGCGTGGACCACGTCGTCGACTCGAGCGCGGATCTCCTCCATCTTCTCGAAGTCGGCGTCCTCGAACGCGTCGAGCAGCGTCCCGGGACCGAGCTCGGCACCTGAGGAAATGCTCTCGGTGATCTTGGCCTTCACCCGCCGGGAGATGTCGGTCCAACCGTCATTGACGAGATCCTCGTCGCCGCCCGCACCGAAT
>CAZVVS010000584.1:0-2918 GCA_964630585.1 uncultured Gordonia sp. | reverse complement strand
CGCTACCGCGAGAGCGACGGCATCTACAAGGATCCGAAGGCACTCGCCGCCAACTACGCGCTCGAGGTGCCGACCGAAGACGGCAAGCTGGTGAAGCAGGAGATCCCGCTGCGCCGCGCGATGAACGCCGTGTTGCTCGATGCCTACATCGCCGATTGCACCCGCATCGTCGAGCGCTGGAACCGGGACCTCGAGAAGCTCGGCGTCAAGGAACGCATCGCGCTCCCGAACCGGCGTTTCCACCGCTATCAGGGCGTCTACGCGGGGTTCAAGTTCAACCCGGCCGGGGAACCCATCGACGAAGCGACCTGGACGCACAACCACACCAAGTGGCTGCCGACGCAGGCAGACCGGGACTACGTGAACTCATGCATGGTCAGGGTGACCGAGCCGGGCAAGTTCGCGAACTACATCGCGCCGCCGCAGCAGGGCGTCAACGACAAGCCGATCGAGTTCGAGTACGTCAAGTTCCACTGACCGACGCCGACCTGCTCCCGATCGCGCCCCCTGCGGCGCGGTCGGTCGACCCGAGCCATCCACTGTCGTCCAATGACCAATCGACTCTGCTACGTTTGCGAAGGCGGTGACTGCACCGAGAAGGGCAGTGGAGACGTCTTCGATCGGCTGCGCGACCTGGTCCGCACCTTCGATCCGGGGGAAGAGACCATCAAGATCCGTCGCTACCCGTGCTTCGGCGCCTGCGACCAGGGCATCAACGTCACCCTCTACCCGGACAAGATCTTCTACAGCAGGGTGACGCTCGCGGACCTGCCGGAGATCGCCGCCCACATCCAGGGCAAGGCGCAACCCGTTTCGCGGTTGACCGGAAAATGCCAGCCCGACGTCGAGCAGATCATCTGGGACATGCTCGACAGTCCGTACTGAAGGACAGCCGTACTGAAGAACGGCCCGTTGTGGGAACGCCATCGCCCGGTGCCACGGGGACCGGGGGAGCACCGGTCAAGCGGGCTCTTGGCCGGAGTTCTGCCGCGGCTAGACTTCGCAGCCGCCCTCACCCCTGCCGGAGAGGGATCCGTATCGGCCGGCCCTTCCTCGTGGCGCCCGGTCCGACCGGACATTCGGTCCATGCAACTTCCTCACCTCGGGAGTTCCGATGTTGGCACTGCTCGGTCGCACGCACTTCCTCTGCCTTTCGTTGGCGTTCGGACTCGCGTCGTTGGCCCCTGGTCAAGGCACGACGCCGCCGAATCTCCTGCTGATCATCCCCGATGACCTCGGCGTCGACTCGGTCGGGTGCTACAGCCCTGGCACAGCACCACCCACCCCGAACATCGACGCGCTCGCTCAGACCGGCTTGCGCTTCACTCACTGCTTCGTCAACCCGGCGTGTTCCCCGACCCGAGCCGCGATCCTGACGGGACGCTATGCCTTTCGCTCCGATTGCACCGGCGCCTTGAACCCAGGCGCCATCGGGCTCGCGGCGAACGCGCTGACCATCGCGACGCCACTGAGCGCGGCCGGCTACCAGACTGCCATGGTCGGCAAATGGCACCTCGGCAACCGCTACGGCGCAGTCACGCCTGGCGCCTACGGCTGGAACCACTTCGAAGGCGTGCTCGACAGCGGCGTCGGCAACCCCTACCTGTGGCCGAAGACCACCAACGGCCTCGCCTCGACCTGCACGCAGTACATCCTGAGCGATCAGGTCGACTCGGCGATCAACTGGATCCAGGGCCAGACAGGACCGTGGGCGTTGGCGTTGACCCTGACCCTCCCCCACGAGCCCTTTCACGCGCCCCCTGCGAGCCTGCACTCGCAGAACCTGGCCGGGCTGTCGCCATCGAGTACACCGAGGCCGTTCTTCGTCGCGATGGTCGAGGCGATGGACCATGAGATCGGTCGCCTGCTCTCGACGCTGGGGCCCAACGTGCTCGGCAACACGAACGTGGTCCTGATCGGCGACAACGGCACGGACGGCGCCGTGGTGGTCCCTCCGCTGACGTCGACGCGCGCCAAGGGATCGCTGCACGACGGTGGTAGTCGCGTACCGCTGATCTTCCGGGGGCCCGGGGTCTCGAACCCAGGAACGCTCGCGACCGAGATGGTCAACGCCATCGACGTTTTCCCTACCGCGCTCGGCCTGTGCGGGATCACGTTCCCAGCACCCCCGATCGCGCCGTACGCGTCTGCCCTGGACGGTGCAACCTTCGCACCCGCTCTCGCCGGCCAGAGCGGCTACGGCAGGAGTCACATCTACAGCGAGGTCACCAACTGTCCGCTCGGCGACGGCTACTCGCTGCGTTCGACCACCCACCGTCTGGTTCGCTACATGCAGAACCAGCCCCAGCACCAGGAGTTCTACAACCTGGTCAACGATCCGCTTTCGCAGAACGACCTGCTCGCTGGCACGCTGTCTCCCGCCGACGCCGCCGCGTTCCAGACGCTGATGGCTGAACTCGAGACGGTTCGCAGCGACGGCTGGGGTGAGTTGTACGGTGCTGGCTGCGGCGCCAACGGCGGTACGGGGGGCGTCCCGGCCCTTCGATGGCAGTCGCAACCGCGCATCGGCACCACGTTCGTGGCGCACGTTGGCAATCTGACGCCGACCTGCAACAACCTGCTCGGCTTCATCGGCTTCTCCCGAACGGCAACTCTCGGCCAATGGCTCCCGATCGACCTCTCGGCGATCGGAATGACCAATTGCCCACTCAACGTTTCCCTCGATTGGGTGGTGCCCTTCTACGTGCAGACCGGCTACGGCGTGTACGTCGACATTCCCTCCATCCCATCGCTCTATCAAACCGAGTTCTACTTGCAGACACTCGCGTACGACTCCGTGGCAAACGCGGCCGGGCTGCTGATGACGCGAGGGCTGCGCTGCGTCATTGGTCAATGAACTGAGAACTGATGCTTTCCGTGGGCCACGGTCATCACGCCGCGCTGGCCTGGGTCGTCGG
>CAZVVS010000583.1:0-2925 GCA_964630585.1 uncultured Gordonia sp. | reverse complement strand
CCGACCTGATGCGGCGGGTGCTGGCCCCGACGATCTGCGGGGGAGACTCAGCTTCGTGAGACCTGGTCATGTCCGCCCGGTCGGTTCAAGCGCAGCGATCAACTCGCGGGTTATCCCGACGACTACGGGATCCATCCACGGCGACGTGGTTGGTACCGGGGTCGATGAGCGCGCGGGAGCGATGAGAGCAGCGAGCTCTGTGCTCGACAGCCGACGCGCGCGCCGCCACTCCGACGGGGTTGTCGCCGTGGCTCGGAGATACAGCCGCGCTGCGAACTCTACGAACTCAGGTCCTGCCGATGCTCCTGTTCCCAACAGGACCTCGGCTTGAGCGATCACATCATAGGCTTCGAGCGCAGCACGCGTCTGGAATGCCTTCTGATGGTGACCGGCGACATCGAGGGGTGTCGTCCGGGGAGGTGTGCCTAATAGGTGAAGGCCGAAGGCCGCGTTCCATAGGCACGCATCTCGGAGGCCTTTGTCTAGGAGCGGTGCGGCTGTTACGTCGATGGGTAACCCTGCACAAGTGCCCAGTCCGGAAAGTTGCTCGAGCGCGGATTCGACGACTGATTCCGATCCATCGATCCACACGTCGATGTCGCCCGGCTGAACAGATGGGTCCAGGATCGATCCGAACAGAATCATCTGCAGGCCAGGCGTGCCAGGCGGATCGGATCGTGAGTGCACGGATCGCCGCAGCTGGCGGCCAACAGGGGTGATGAGCAAGCGGCGCCGACCCATTGCGACTGCCTTGCTGGCGCCATCGTGAAAACTCGCCCAGGACTCGCTAGGCCAGGTACTGAGCGATGGCAGAAAGCGCACTGTCATATTCGCGGTCGGCTTCAATCGTGGTGCTCGATGGCCCCGACGATCCGTAGCCCTCGTCGGTCCACGACACGGAACCTATGCTCGCGAACTCCTCGAGCGAGTATCGCTTCGTCTTTGCAACGACCTGTGGCGGACCGGAGACTGGCACGAAAAGGTTGCCGACTCGCCATCCAGGGGTCGATCGGGTGATGGCTCTCCGGATAACGCCTCCGCGGTAGCTCCTGCCGTCCCAGTAGCTGACGGTGTTCCCCCGAACCGTCCGACCGGAGCGTTGAAGAGCCGCCGCCGCTCGATGTACCTCCGGGAGAAGGGCGTGAGCACGAGCGGTTCGCTCAGCGTGCCGCCGTTGCGCGGCCTCGGCTGCTGCCGCTGCTTTCGCTGCTGCCTCAGCTCGGACTACGCGTTCCTTGGCCTGCGCCGCTGCCAGGCGCTGCTCGAAATCCCCCATAACGTCGCGCCTCCCGCGTACCAGCTCTCCATCCGCCTCGATGAATGTCCCGATCGTAGAAGAACCGGCGAGCGGTCGGGTTGCCGTCGGCCAACGACATCTCCTCCTGGTCATCGGCCCGTGACGCCATCGGCGGGCGCTCAGGGGCTCTCTACAATCGGGTGACAAGGAAACCGGTGTTTCGAGGTTTCGGCGAAAGGCGCGGCGCAACTTGCCTCATTGTCTGGACCATCAGGGAGCGTTGAGGTGCCGATCGACGCAGGTACCGTCATACGCCCCGCCTGACCACCGCCTGTGCTCCCTCGCCGAACGATGGTGAGGATGCAGGGATGAGATCAACGACCCGGCCGACCGATCCGGTGCCAGAGGTCGATGGTGTCGGGGTGCAGGTCGTCGAGCGGATCGAGCGTCTCGATGTACCGGCAGAGCTCGTCGACGATCCTGTCGACGGCGGCCGGGTCTCCGTTGAGGTGGGCGGCCTCCATTCGGTCTCGGTACAGCGGCTCGCTGCCCGGCACGGCCATGAGCCCTTGCGTCGCCGCCCAGGTCGCAAGTGCGGCTTCCCCGTCGGCCAGTGCCAGCTGGGCCAGCCGATGAGCGGTGTCGGCGATGGTCGCCTCGGCCTCGACGACGATCCCTTCGGTGTAGGCCCACTCGTACCCGCGAACGCCCTCGAACGGCTGGCCTCGAAGCAGCGTCAGCGCCTCACGCAGTAGCTGCGCCTCCTCTCCGGTGTTCGCGGCGTTCCGCGATCGGGCGACGAGGTTGTTGAACCGGTCGAGGTCGCTCGTGACGTAGCTCCCGACCGAGTAGCCGTTCCCGTTCGTTACCGCGTGCGGGAGGTGATGGGCCCCGTCGCGATCGAGTCCGAGGGTCGCCCGGGCGCGGTGGATCGTGACGTTGAACGTGTCCTGGCTTGGCATCGAGTCCGGCCACAGGGCTGTCTTCAACTGGCTTGCTGTCACTCCCTTGCCGTGGAGCGCCAGGTACGCGATGACCTCTGCCGTTCGTCGCCGGTTGATCGGCGGTGCACCGTGGATCTCGACCGGCCCGAGGACACGAACCTCGACGTCGTGAACTGAGGCGTCGTCCTCGGTTGCTGCGGCTACGGTGTCCGGGACGTAGATCGGCTCGACCGGATCAGGGTTCAGCGGTCCTGAGCCCAACAGCGCTGCCTCGGCGTCGCCGACTGCAGCGTCCGCAAGGAGCGAATCGAGTGCCTTCACGTCCTCCTCCTGAAGCCCCAGCACCGAGAGCCGGAAGTCGTGCGGACCGAGGACGGCTTCGTCATCAACGGTGAGGGACCACCCCATCGCGACGGGGTCCCCGGCCATCACAACAGCGACACCGCAACGAGGCTGGAGCAACTCCTGGAGCTGGTCCACGTCAGCCGCGGCGAGCGGGTCGTTGCAGACCAACAGCGTCACGCCCCATGCCTGCTCGTCTGAGTGGCGGCACCGAGCGGTCGGGGTGTCCTCGACGCCCAAGAGGTCGAGTGCGGTTCGAGTCGATCGAACCGCAACGCTGAGGGCGGTCAGCGCTTCCGCCACATTCGGCACCGTTCGCACGCGTTCACCGAACGAGAGCGCTGGATCTGACCCCAGTACGAGAACATCGACGAGGTCGGCCGCCGGCGAGACGGCGAGCTC
>CAZVVS010000582.1:0-2930 GCA_964630585.1 uncultured Gordonia sp. | reverse complement strand
GCCGCGCAGCGGATCGAGGGCGCGGCGATCGTCACGCCGCTCGAGTACTGCCCGCGGCTATCGGCGCGCCACGGTGTGCAGGTGTACCTCAAGCGCGAAGACCTCCAGGCGGTGCGGTCCTACAAGATCCGTGGGGCCTACAACGTGATGGCGCAACTGGGCGCCGCCGAGCTGGCGCACGGCGTCGTCGCCGCCAGCGCCGGCAACCACGCCCAGGGCGTTGCCTTTGCGTGCCGCACCATGGGGGTGCCCGGGCGCATCTACGTGCCCACGACCACGCCCAAGCAGAAGTGCGACCGCATCGTCTGGCACGGCGGCGAATTCGTGGAGTTGGTCAAGATCGGCGACACCTACGACGACGCGGCCGACGCCGCACGAGCCGACGTCCTGCAGTCCGGTGCGGCGTGGATCCACCCGTTCGACGACCCGCGCACCGCAGCCGGGCAGGGCACCATTGCCCGGGAGATCGTCGAGCAGCTCGGCGGCTCGCCGGCGCTGGCGGTCGTCCCGGTGGGCGGCGGCGGCTGTCTGACCGGGGTAATGACCTATCTGCGCGCGACCGACCCCAGCACCCGCATCCTCGGCGCCGAGCCGAATGGAGCGCCGTCGCTGGCCGCCGCCCTGGTCGCCGGCGAGCCGGTCACCCTCGACGAGATCGATTCGTTCGTCGACGGGGCAGCGGTGCGCCGCGTGGGGGCGCTTGCCTACACCGCCGTCGCGGCCACCGCCCCGACCGTGACCGCCCATCCAGACCTCGACCCGTACCGCCGGGATCCAGCCGCGGTGACGACCGTCGCGGCGCGCACGCCGATCGCGGCCGGTGAGGTCCGGGTGAGCCAGGTAGACGAAGGTACTATCTGCTCGACGATGCTGGAGCTCTACCAGAACGAGGGATTGATCGCCGAGCCTGCCGGCGCCCTTGCCGCCGCAGCACTCGACGACGTCGACTTCGCCGGCTCGGGTCTGACCGAGTCGTCGGCGGTCGTGGTCCTCGTGTCCGGCGGCAACAACGACGTGTCGCGCTACGGGGAAGTCATCGAGCGCTCGCTGGTGCACCGCGGCCTCAAGCACTACTTCCTCGTCGACTTCCCGCAGGAGCCCGGCGCGTTGCGGCGATTCCTCGACGAGGTGCTCGGACCCGACGACGACATCACGCTCTTCGAGTACGTCAAGCGCAACAACCGGGAGACCGGTGCGGCGCTGGTGGGCGTCGAGTTGGGTGCGCCGGAGGGGCTGGGTCCGCTCCTGGAACGGATGGATCTTTCGCGGCTGCAGTGCCAGCGACTCGACCCCGGCTCGCCGGAGTACCGCTACCTGACATGACACCCGGTCGGGTCATGTGACCCAAATCGCGTTGGTGGCCGGGGAGCACGGTATATTACTGCGGAGTCGGACTATCGCCGTGATCACATGACCACGTGGGGGCCGACGACTCGGACGGTGGGGAACGCCCGAACCGTGGACGACGGCAGCCATGGACTAGCGAAGGCAGGGGAGTGGTCACAAGTACGCCGGAAACGGACACACCGCGTAGGCCAGCACGTGCCTCCGGGGTGCGGAAGTGGTGGAACGAACACATCGTCGCCTCTTTCGACACCTTCGGCCGGCAGCTCGGGATGTTCGTCGAGGTCTTCCGCACGCTGGTCACCGACATCGCCAAGCGACAGTTCCCGTTCGGGGAGTTCGTCCGTCAATGCGCCTTCATGACCAGCACGTCGGTGTTCCCGACGCTGCTGGTCGCCATTCCGATCGGCGTCATCGTGTCGATCCAGGTCTCCAACATCGCCGGGCAGATCGGTGCGAATGCTTTTGCGGGCGCCGCGACCGGCCTCGGCGTTATCCGCCAGGGCGCCCCGCTGGTGACGGCCCTGATCATGGCTGGCGCGATCGGCTCGGCCATCGCCGCCGACCTCGGGTCACGCACCATCCGCGACGAGATCGACGCGATGAAGGTGATGGGCGTCAATCCGGTGCAGCGCCTGATCTCCCCGCGCCTGCTCGCCACCATGGTGGTCAGCTTCCTGCTCTGCGGCTTCGTCTGCTTCGTCGGGTTCATCACCGGCTATGTGTTCAACGTCTACATGCAGGGCGGCACCCCGGGTTCGTACACTTCCACGTTCGCATCGTTCGCCGGACCCGCCGACCTGTGGTTCGCGCTGATCAAGGCGGTGATCTTCGGTGCGATCGTGGCGATCGTCGCCTGTGACCGCGGCCTGAACACCAAGGGCGGTCCGGCCGGTGTCGCCGATTCGGTGAACGCCGCGGTGGTCAACTCGGTCATCCTGCTGTTCACCGTCAACGTCGCGATGACGCAGGTCTTCGCGCTGGTCATCCCGGCGAAGGTGGTGTGACATGACCGCCTCCCGGTATACGCCGCCGGCACTGAAGCCCGTCGAGATCCTCAAGAGCACCTACCGCGGCCCGCGCGACGCGCTGGTGCGGATGGGCCACCAGCTCACCTTCCTGATCAAGTCGCTGGGCGCGGTGCCGCTCACCTTCAAGCACTATGCCGGTGAGGTGTGGCGCTTGCTGGCCGACATCGCGTGGGGCAACGGTGCCATCGTCGTCGGTGGCGGCACGGTCGGTGTCATGGTGATCCTCGGCGTCATGGGCGGTGCGACCGTCGGCATCGAGGGCTACACCGCGTTGCATCTGTTGGGCATGGACCCGCTCGTCGGTGCCATCTCGTCGTTTGCGACGACGCGCGAGATCGCGCCGCTCCTGGCGGCGACGGCGTTCACCGCTCAGGCCGGGTGCCGGTTCACCGCCCAGCTCGGTTCGATGCGCATCAGCGAGGAGATCGACGCCCTCGAGGCGATCGCGATCCGTCCCATGCCCTACCTGGTGACGACGCGGATGATCGCCGCCGTGCTGTCGATCGTGCCGCTGTACGCGATCGCGCTGTCGGCGAATTACCTCGCCGCCCAGTT
>CAZVVS010000581.1:0-2944 GCA_964630585.1 uncultured Gordonia sp. | reverse complement strand
CATCGTCGAAAAGGCGATCACCGCGCTGGTGAACCTGGAGCACCGCGGTGCTGCCGGTGCCGAGCCGAACACCGGTGACGGCGCGGGCATCCTGATTCAGATCCCCGATGCCTTCTTCCGTGCCGTCGTGGACTTCGAGTTGCCGCCGGAGGGCTCCTACGCCACCGGCATCGCCTTCCTGCCGCAGGGCAATGCCGATGCGAACGCGGCCGTCGAGGGCGTTGACGAGATCGTCGACGAACTGGGCCTGACCGTGCTCGGTTGGCGCGATGTCCCGATCGACGACTCTCCGATCGGCGCGCTGGCGCGCGATGCGATGCCGACGTTCCGCCAGGTGTTCATCGGCGGTGCGAGCGGGGACGAATTGGAGCGCCGGGCATACCTGGTGCGCAAGCGCGTCGAGCACGAACTCGGCCGCAAGGGCGCCGGCCGCGGCGCGCAGGCCTCTAACACCGTGTACTTCCCGAGCCTGTCCGGGCGCACCTTTGTCTACAAGGGCATGCTGACGACCCCGCAGCTGCGCGGCTTCTACCTGGACCTGCAGGACGAGCGCGTGGTCAGCGCCTTGGGCCTGGTGCACTCGCGCTTCTCCACCAACACCTTCCCGAGTTGGCCGCTCGCGCACCCGTACCGCCGGGTCGCCCACAACGGTGAGATCAACACGGTCAACGGCAACGAGAACTGGATGCGGGCGCGTGAGGCGCTCATGGACACCTCGATCTTCGGTGAGGGCAACGAGCACCTGTTCCCGGTCTGTACCCCGAAGGCATCGGACACCGCGCGCTTCGACGAGGCGCTAGAGCTGCTGCACCTGGCCGGGCGCCCCCTGCAGCACGCCGTGCTCATGATGATCCCGGAGGCCTGGGAACGCCACGAGTCGATGAAGCCGGAGCACCGGGCGTTCTACGAGTACCACTCGGCGCTCATGGAGGCCTGGGACGGTCCGGCGTCGGTGTGCTTCACCGACGGTACCGTCATCGGCGCCGTCCTCGACCGCAACGGGTTGCGCCCCTCGCGCATCTGGGTCACTAAGGACGGCTTGGTCGTCCTCGGCTCGGAGGTCGGCGTCCTCGACATCGACCACGCCGACGTCGTCGCGAAGATGCGGCTGCAACCGGGCAAGATGTTCCTCGTCGACACCGCACAGGGCCGCATCGTCGACGACGTGGAGATCAAGGACGAGCTGGCCGCCGAGCACCCCTACCAGGAGTGGCTCGACAACAACCAGATCCACCTGTCGGACCTGCCGGCGCCCGAGCACATCCACATGTCGCACAAGCGCGTCGCCCACCGCCAGCAGCTGTTCGGCTACACCAACGAGGACTTGAACCTGTTGGTGAAGCCGATGGCCGTCACCGGCGCCGAGGCGATCGGCTCGATGGGCACCGACACCCCCGTCGCGGTGCTCTCGGCCCGCTCACGACTGTTGTTCGACTACTTCCAGCAGTTGTTCGCGCAGGTGACCAACCCGCCGCTGGACGCCATCCGCGAGGAGATCGTCACCAGCCTCGGCCAGCGCATCGGCGGTGAGCGCGATCTGCTGCACCCGACGCCGGAGTCGGCTCGTCAGATCGTGCTGCCCAGCCCGATCCTCGATAACGACGATCTGCGCCGACTGATCAAGATCGACGGTGAGGGCACGGGCTTCCCGTCGGTGCACATCCACGGCTTGTACCCGGTTGCCGAGGGCGGCGCGGGACTGCGCGCCGCGCTGGCCGACGTCTGCGGCCAGGTGTCGGCCGCGATCGCCGGCGGTGCGCGCCTGGTGATCCTGTCCGACCGCGAGTCCGACGAGACGCTCGCGCCGATCCCCTCGCTGTTGCTGACGTCGACGGTCCATCACCACCTGGTCCGCGAGAAGACCCGCGGGCGCGCCAGCCTCGTCGTCGAGTCCGGTGATGCACGCGAGGTCCACCACATGGCCGCGCTTATCGGCTTCGGCGCCTCGGCGATCAACCCGTACATGGCGTTCGAGTCGATCGAGGACATGCTGGAGTCGGGTGCCATCGTCGGCGCGACCGGCGACCATGCGTCCGACTTCGCGACCGCGCGCGCCAACTACATCAAGGCCGCCGGCAAGGGCGTGCTCAAGGTGATGAGCAAGATGGGCATCTCCACGGTCCCGTCGTACAACGGTGCGCAGCTGTTCCAGGTCATCGGTCTGAATCAGGAGACCTGCGACGAGTTCTTCACCGGCTGCATCAGCCAACTCGACGGCATCGGGCTCGATGAGCTCGCCGACGAGGTCGCGGCGCGCCACCACCTGGCCTTCCTGGCGCGCCCCGCAGAGTGGGCGCACCGCGAGCTCGAGGTCGGCGGCGAGTACCAGTGGCGTCGCGAGGGCGAGTACCACCTGTTCAACCCGGACACAGTGTTCAAGTTGCAGCACTCCACCCGCACCGGTCAGTACAAGGTGTTCAAGGAGTACACCGCGATGGTCGATGACCAGTCGCGGCGCCTGGGCACCCTGCGCGGCCTCTTCGACTTCAAATTCGGCGACCGCGACCCCATCCCGATCGACAAGGTCGAGTCGGCCAGCGAGATCGTGAAGCGCTTCTCGACGGGTGCGATGAGCTACGGCTCGATCTCGGCGGAGGCGCACGAGACGCTGGCGATCGCGATGAACCGTATCGGCGGCCGCTCGAACTCTGGTGAGGGCGGCGAGGATCCGCGTCGGTTCAGCCGCGACGAGAACGGCGACTGGCGCCGCTCGGCGATCAAGCAGGTGGCGTCGGGCCGGTTCGGCGTGACGAGCAACTACCTGAGCAACTGCACTGACATCCAGATCAAGATGGCGCAGGGCGCCAAGCCCGGTGAGGGCGGGCAGCTGCCGCCGCACAAGGTGTACCCGTGGGTCGCCGAGGTGCGCGGCTCGACGCCGGGGGTCGGCTTGATCTCGCCGCCGCCGCACCACGACATCTACTCGATCGAGGATCTGGCCCAG
>CAZVVS010000580.1:0-2944 GCA_964630585.1 uncultured Gordonia sp. | reverse complement strand
CGACAACGAACAGCGGCCCGCACACGACAAGGAACACCGTTGCGCCGACCAGGTCAAGCGCTCGCTTCAGGGCGACCTGAGTGCCAACGCTCACGTCTCAGCGGGCGTCGGCCGGTCGACGCCGATCGTCGAGATGTGGGCCGACCGCACACAGCATTGCATCACCTCAGATCAGGACCCACGGATCGGGACGGCGAGCCACAATGCAGCTGCGCGATGGGTTCTGGCCGTTCTCCGGCGCACGTGACCGCGGTAACCCGGGGTGGCTCACATTCGGCTAACTTCAGTCGATGGTGGCTTCCAAAGATAGCGGGTCCCAGGTGCCGGTCGTCTTGCGTGTGGTCGCCTCGAGAAGGTGGCCGCAGGCCTGCGTACTGGCAATTGCAATCGGAATGATGGTGCGATTCGCTGCCGCGTTTGTACTAATGCCAGCTGCCCCTGAACTTAATGAGTATGGCATCATTGCTCAGAATATTGCCGAAGGGCGTAGCTACAGCTACTTCGCCGAGTCCGCAGGAGCCGTTCGACCAAACACCATCGGTACTCCGATTCCGAGCTCGTTCATGGGTCCAGGTTTCACCTATTCTGTTGCCCTTGCCCGTTCGGCCTCTAATGGCGATGAAGATCAATTTCGGCTAGCACTCGGCTCAATGAATTTTGCGTTATCTTCTGCTCTAGTTCTAGCAGTCTATGCCGCAGGTCGACAGCTTGCGGGACACCGCGCTGGCTTAACAGCAGGAGCGCTTGTGGCTTGCTATCCGACGCTCGCCCTTCTGCCGAGCTTGGGGAGCGCCGCGAACTTCTACCTACCTAGCATTGTTCTAGTTGCAGTCGGTGCCATAGCACTGTCTAGAAACCAAAGGATTCTCGGCGTGTCGATCTTGCTCTTTGCTAGTCTCTGGCTATGGAGCGCGCGGTCAGAGGCTCCGGTCTTTGTTGCTGCCGCGGTCGCCGCCGCCGCACTCGGATCAACCAGTCGGAAACGAGTTCTACTGCTCGGACTTGCAACCTTGGGCGGATCGGCCATTGTTATGAGTGCCGTCTGGTTTCAGCCTAGAACATCAGCAATGGATCATCCACTGCTCAGCACGACAACGACGGTCGGTTACAATCTATGGCTAGGCAATGGGTCCGGTGCAAGCGGCTCCCAGAAGCGCCCTCCCCCCGATTTCGCTGAGCTTGCCGGGCGAGCTTCTCGCTTACCGGCATCGCCAGACTACGAATTCCGGCATGATGACGTGTTCTTGGACAGGGCTATTGCAGACATTCATGAGCAGCCTGTTCAGTGGGCAGTGCTGCTTGGTAAGAAGGCCTTAATGGCTGCTACATTTGATCCCTATGACGGACGAGCGCAGCTCCCGCTTGTCGCGGTTTCGACTCTCACTCTCTTAGCGGTCGCCGCAGTTGTTCTAGGTCGCTTCTCGGGCGTGGCTCTCGTGGGGCCTGACTCGTGGCCCCACCTTGCTCTTGCCGCTGTTCAGGTACTCATATCAACGTTCTTCTTTGTCCTCAATCGCTACAAACTCAATGTAGATGTTCCGCTCCTCATCCTCACGGGAGCGGGGCTCGTTGCGATTGATAGTTTAAGCGGCTTGCGTCAGAGTGAGGTTGCCCCAGTTCGGCGACACTTGCTTAGAGGGCGTGATGGAGTTCCCGCGGTTGGCGGACACTCAACTTGAGGCGGGTCACGGCCTGTCGCGAAAGGAGTCCAGGTGCCTCCTCCGCATTCACTGGGCCGAGGCCCATCACGATGTGTTCGTCGAAGACGAGCAGGGCGCAAGGTTGGCCAGCGCCCGATTGCCGGAGGGGGTGGAGGGTGTCGCCCGTTCCATGAACTCCTCTCCGCCCATGTCGAGGATCCGGGCGTTGTGACGATCGCGACCGAAACCGACCGGGGCTTGTTCGTGGCGCCAGGTCCGAGTCGAGGCGTTCCTGCGGAGCTCACGGGTGATCGTCGATGGCGATCGACCCACCCGGCGGGCGATCGCCCGCACCCCGTGGCCCTGGGCGCGCAACAGCGCGATGTCTTCACGCTCAGAGAACGACAGGTAGCGGCCCGACACCGACGGGGACAGACACGGGTTCACCCCACCAGCGTGGCGGAACCACCTGAACGCAACCGGGGATGACACCCCAGCCTCGACCGCGGCGTCCTCGGTCGTCGCTCCGCGAGCGATGGCCGCCCAGAACCGGACCCGATCCTCTCGCCAGGCGACCGTCGGCCGTCCCGGCGACGGGACCTGACCCCGATACAGCTGAACCTCCCGCTGCCGCTCCCGCATCGTTCCCACTCGCTACCTCCATGATCGGGTGTTGCGACGACCGATTGAATCCGTCCAATACACCAGCTGGCTGTTCGGCAAGCGGCTCCGTCACGCGGGCCTGCTCGGATCGATGGGCAGCGTCGGCGACGCGTATGACAACTCGGTGGCCGAAGCGTTCTTCTCCAGCCTCCAGCGAGAGCTCCTCGACCAGCACCGCTGGGCCACCCGCGACCAACTTGCCGGGGCGATCTTCGACTGGATCGAGTGCTGGTACAACCCCCGCCGCCGCCGCCGCCGCCGCCGCCGCCGCCGCCACAGCTACTGCGGCGGGCTCAGCCCCATCGACTACGAGACCGCCAACGCGGCATGATCACCCACACCCAACCGGTCCGTCACAGCGGGGGACCTCCAGATCACCCAACCCCAAGCCGCATAGCCGCTGGACCACTCATCGGGGCCCTTTCAGTGGGAGCCACCGCGGATCGGCGCTCCCTCGAGCTGGTCACGGTCGGCGTCCGATCGGTCAGAGGAAACCCGTCCAGCTCATCCTGTGGCCATCCAGGCGATCAGGCGTCACCGGGCATGGTGCACCCTCAGCACCGCAGCCGGTGTCCTCGCCAGCAGGGCCAGGTCCGTTCGCAGCGACCAGCGCTCGACGTACGCCCGATCCATCTCCACAC